>JBILWF010000092.1:0-7277 GCA_044370075.1 Chthoniobacteraceae bacterium
GGCGCGCAGTCCGCGTCCGCCTCCAAATAAATCGCACAGCTCAAATCCGAAGGGAAGTGATTGTGCTTGAGAGTATAATCCGCCGACTCATACAGGATCCCCCAGCAATCCTTCACAAAGTAATCCCTGTTAATGGAATCAAAATTAGCCGTCAGGTAGCTGCGCGAAACCGTACGCGCCACCTGCAACACAATCTCGCAGAGTGGTAAAAATTTGGGGTTCAGTTGGTGGCTGTTCCACGGGCTTACATACTTGGAAACCACATTCGACTGGATGGACTCCGGATTGGCAGCCCGCAACTCGTCGATCGCCTCCCGCGCCAGGAGCAAAGCCGGCTTCTGCGGCAACAAACTGCAGGAGAACACCGGCATCTGCACCGGAATCAAAGTCTGACCAACAATCAGGGTACCCGGGTCTATCATAAGTTCTTAGAAACTCGCTTACCATTTGGGAGCGCGGAATGCAAACTGGAGCGGTGCCCGGCATGCGGACTGTATAAACCGGACCGCTTCACTCTCCTTCCTCCATCCGGATGCCTTCCCCTAGTCTTTCCCCCCTTGCCTCACCCGCCGCGCCGTTTTCCCACTGGGCGGGAAAGCCCATGTGCCGCCTTCTGTTTTGCACCCTTGTGGCGGCGCGCGCCGGGGTGTCCGCCGAGGCGGAACCCGCCCCGGATGAACCGGCAACTTTTGAATCCCAGCCGCTGCAACTGGCGACGGTGACCGTGCTCGCTTCGCCTTTTTCCGCAAGCAACCCGCAACTGCCCTCCCGCGGAACGCTGCTGTCTGCAGACAGCCTCCGGCGCGCCCCGCAGAGCAGCCTCGATGGCGTTCTGCGCGAGGTGCCGGGATTCCGGCTCTTTCGGCGCACAGACAGTCTGGGGGCGCATCCCACCGCCCAGGGATTCAGCCTTTCCAACGTCGGCCCCAACGGCGCAAGCCGCTCCATCTTGCTGCTGGACGGCATCCCGCTCAACGACCCCTTTGGCGGCTGGGTTCCCTGGTCGCGCCTGCCTCCCGTGCTGCTTGCCTCTGCGCAGGCGCAACCCCGCGCAGGAGTCAGCCCGTGGGGAACCGGATCGCTCGGAGGCGTTCTCGCACTGGAATCCCGCCTGCTGAGAGACGCACCGTTTACCCTGCTCGAAACACGCGCCGGAAACCGCCTGCGCTTCCAAACCACCGCCGCCTTCGCAACGGACTCCGCCTCAGGCCGGGACCGCCTTTTCGGGTCCGTGCACGCCGTCGACTTCCGCGGATATCCGGTTATTCGGGAAGGACAGCGGGGCGCCGTCGATGTGGCCGCGGGAATGCGCTCGCAGAGTTTCGATGCGGGATTGCGGCACGCGTTTTCCGAGGAGCGCGACTGGCACCTCACGCTGCGCGCGATGGGTTGGCGCGAATCCCGAAACGCGGGAACACTGCTCACCCGCAACGAGAGCCGTGCATTGGATCTCTCCCTGCGCCTAGTACACGACGAGGGACCAGGGGAAAACGCTTCCGAAACCCTGCTCTTCGGGCAACGCCGCGCCTTCTCGAGCTTGTTTTCAAGCGTTGCAACGGACCGCTCGAGGGAAACCCCCACGCTCGACCAGTACGCGGTGCCGGCCCGGGCCTGGGGCGTTGTCCAGCGCGTGCGGCTGGTGCTTTCCGAAACGCACACCCTCTCCGGCGGCGCCGACCTGCGCGTTCAGGAGGGACACACTGAAGAAAACACGCGCTACCAACAAAACGCCTTCACACGGCAGAGGATCGCCGGCGGCCGCCAGCTGCTTGGCGGGCTGTCGGTGCAGGATGTTTGGACGCCCCACGAGCAGTGGAAATTTTCCAGCGGTATCCGCTGGGACGTCTTGCAGGACTCCCGAGGCGCGTTGCGGGAGCGCCCCCTTTCGGGAACTGCCCCTCCGGTGCATCAGCAGTACGCAAGCCGCACCCGCTCGCTGCCCCACGCAAATGCTGAAGTGAGCTGGCTGCCCTCCCAAAAATTCGAGGCTACCGGATGCCTGTACACCGGATCGCGCGCACCCACATTAAACGAGCTCTACCGGCCTTTTCGGGCGGGGGACGTGTCCACTCTGGCCAACTCCGCCCTGCGCTCGGAATCGCTCTGGGGCGGCGAACTTCAATTGCGAGCCACGCCCACACCCCGCGTGGAGATGGGCATGCGCGTATTCGCCAACCAGCTTCGGAATGCAATCGCCAACCTGACGCTCGTTCGCGGCCCGGGGAGTTTTCCAGCCTGGGGAACCCTCGCGCCCGGAGCTACTGGCGCGCGTCGCGAGAACGTAGAACGCGCGGAGGTGGCGGGTATGGAGACGCGCCTCACGTGGAAACTGGCGCAACACTGGAAGCTGAATGCGAACTGGCTGGGGACGCGCTCACGCATTACCGAGTGCCTTCTGGCGCCGGAACTGCGGGGCAAGGCGCTCCCGCAAATGCCCGCCTCCCAAATCAGCCTCCAACTCGAAGGTTCCGAAGGCCCCTGGAACGCAAACTTTAGCGTGCGGCACGTGGGCCGCCAGTTTGAAGATGACGCCAACCAGCAGGCGCTGCGGGGCTTTTGGACCTTCGATGCCCGCCTCGGCCACGCCGTGGGACCCCATGCGGAGGTGTTTGTGTGCGGCGAAAATCTCGCCAACGCAGAGATCCAAACCCGGCGGGACGCCTCAGGCTTGATCGCCACCGGCATGCCCCGATTGTGGTCTGCTGGCTTGCGCTTCGAATTTTAGACGCCGGGTGTCAGCCAGACCCACTCAAAAACCGGACACCGCGCATTTTCCGGGCCATGCTGCGGCGCCCTCACCCGCGGCGTTCAAAAAACGGCCCTCTCCTCCTTCCCATCCCATTTTCCGGAAGCGAAGGTGGGCACCGCTAGAGCTCGGAGTTTCCCTCGCAGTCCTAAATTAAAACAGCTCCCTCTGGCTCCGCTAGGCGGGCCACCTCAATCGGATTGCTCCCCGCTGGGGCAAAAACGGCACCAGATAAGCCCCGAGGGACGTCTTGGGAACGGGACGCCTGCGTCGAATGCGGGGGCAAGATTGCGTCCTTCAGGTCGCGCGCCTGCGGGTCAATGCTGCCGAGTTGGATAACCTATGAGACCCTGCTTTTGCCCCTTTTCCGCTGCTCGCGCGCGCGACAATCGTCGCTGGGCGCGCTTTGCGTGACATGGTCAAAAGAGGCGAATTTGGACGTCCCATTTTCTCAACGCTGCGGCCCGCTCTTTGGTTGTAAGAAAGTCCGACATGCTTCTAAGGAAGTAACAGGATGGTGAGCCGTTTGGGGCCGTGGGCTCCAAGCACCAAAATGCGTTCGATGTCGCCCGTGCGGCTGGGGCCGGTGATGAAGGAAATCATGCTCGGATATCCTCCGCGGTACTTGGCCGCGAGGGATGCGTAGGCTTCCGTAAGATCGGTAACCAGTTGCGAGCGCCGCGCGATCACGACGTGGTGGGCGGGCAGCACGCTCAACACCCGGCCCCCAGAACTCGGCCCCGTCACGCAGACCGAACCGGTTTGAGCCACCAGCAGTTCGCATTCGCTCAAACCCGCATCGCAGGACTCGAGCTGTTTTTTGTCATAGCCCTTGTCTACCCAGACCCGTTCGAGGGAGGCGGAGAGCAATGGTTCCAATGCATCACACAAGGGTCCGCGATGGAGGGCAATTTGCGTCCAACCTGCTTCCGCGGCGATTTGGTTGAGCTGCGAAGCGGCCGCCTGCGCATTTTCGCACAGGTGAAGCTCCGACCTCAGCGTCTCGCTCAGGCGCGTGAACAGTGCGAGGCGTTCGTCGGCGCTGGAGCCCACCGGGGGCAGCCATTCGCGGAAGTGCGCCGTGGTGGGCTCGCCGCCGGCCGAGCGTTCTGCCGGGTGTTTTAGAGGGGCCGGTTCACGCAGCGCTTCGCGAATTTTTGCGAGGATGAGTTCGCGGTCGCCGGGCAGTGCAAGGGTTTCGCTCATGTCACGAAAGGAAGTCGAGGGTGGGGAGTGGGCCGAATTTAGGTCGAGGCCGACTGGCGCTCGCGATGCTCGCGGAATTGTTCCCGGAAACTTTTCGGAGCCGGTTCGGGAAAATCGCGGGTGCGGGTCCAGTCACCCACCGGGTCGAACGCGGACCCCTCCACCAGAGGATGGAGTTTGGCCGCCCACGGCGCGATCCGCGTGGCCAGCGCGTACAGCGCAGGGCGTTTCATGAGGAAGGCGAAGGCCTTCCAGAGCAGGCTCTCCCCGGGCACCGGCTTGAGGTGGGCGGCGTTGCGGCGGTTGTGGAGCAGGTGGTGGTGAATGTCGATTCCCACGGGGCACGTCTCGGTGCAGGCACCGCACAGGGACGACGCACCGGAGAGGTGTTTCCAGTCCTGGAGTCCGCGGAAATGGGGGGTGATGACCGAACCGATGGGCCCCTGATACGTTGTGCCGTAGGTGTGGCCTCCGATGTTTTTGAAAATCGGACACACGTTGAGGCACGCGCCGCACCGGATGCAGTGAAGGGCATCGCGTTGCTCGGGATCGGCCAACAGGCGGGTGCGGTGGTTGTCGAGCAGCACCACATGAAATTCCTCGGGACCGTCGTTCTCCCCGGCTTGTCGCGGTCCGCCGTACATGGAGTTGTATCCGGTCAAATGCTGGCCCGTTCCGGCGGTGGCGAGCATGGGCAGCAGCAGGGCGAGGTCGGCCAGGCGTGGAACGACTTTTTCGATGCCGACCAGCGCGACGTGGATGCGGGGCAGTCCGACGGTGAGACGCGCGTTGCCCTCGTTTTCGGTGATGGAAATCATCCCGGCATCGGCCACGATGAAGTTGCCTCCCGAGATGCCCATGTCGGCTTCGATGTAAGTGTGGCGCAACACCCGGCGAGCGATCATGGTGAGTTCCTCCGGGTTGTTGGTGTGGGCCGTGCCGAGATGCCGGTTGAAAAGCTCGCTGATCTCATCCCGGCGCAGGTGCATGCAGGGGAACACGAAGTGGTACGGCGCCTCACCCTTGAGCTGCTGGATGAATTCGCCCAGATCGCTTTCGACGACGCCAAAGCCTTCCTGAATTAAGGCTTCGTTCAGGTGGATTTCCTCACCGGTCATCGCCTTCGATTTGACGATGGCCCGCACGTTTTTCTCCCGGGCCAGGGCGATGATGTAATCGCGAGCCTGTTTGCTGTCGCTTGCCCAGAATACCTTGCCGCCCCGGGCGGTGAAATTGCGCTCGAATTCCTCGAGGTAGGTGTCGAGGTGGTTGACGGCCTCGTGCTTGATGGTAGAGGCCGCCGAACGCGCGGCCCGCCAGTCTGTGAAGGTGGCTCCGGTGCGGTTGCGGGCTGTTTGGTAGTTGGCGAGTGCACGGCGCACCGCGGCGCGCCGGGGTGCGTCCGCGGAGGTCCGGTTTGCGTCGACGTGAAACTGGGAGCGGGGTGGTTCGAGTTCCAGCGCGTTCATAGGCGGTAGGTGCGGAGGTGGGGATTAGCGGTGGGCGAGCACTTCGGCCAGATGCAGGCATTTGACGCTGCCTACGTTGCGGTTGAGCCAGCCGCTGATTTGCATCAGACAGCTCGAGTCATTGCTGATGACATAGTCGGCGCCGGTCTCGCGGATGGAGGTGCATTTGACCTCGGCCATGGCCGTTGAAATCTGCGGGTATTTCACCGCAAACGTGCCGCCAAAACCGCAGCAGGTTTCCGCCTCGCTCATCTCGACCAGTTCGAGGCCGCGCACGGATTTGAGCAGGGTGCGCGGAGCCTGTTTGGTCCCGAGCTCGCGCAGTCCGTGGCATCCGTCGTGGAAGGTGGCGCGGCCCTCGAAGCGGGCGCCCAGATCCGAGACGCCGAGCTTGTTGACCAGAAACTCTGAAAACTCCCACGTTTTGGCTGAGAGGGCTTTGGCTTCCTGTTCCTCCGGGCGGTGGTGAAACAGCTCCGGGTAAAAAACTTTGAACATGGCCCCGCAGGATCCCGATGCGGATACGATCACTTCCGCGTCTCGAAACACCCCGAGTTGTTTGGCGGCCACCTCACGGGCCTGATCCCAGTAGCCGGAGTTGAAGGGCGGCTGGCCGCAGCAGGTTTGGCCCTCTGGAAAATCCACGGTGTGTCCCAGTTGCTCGAAAATTCGCACCATCGACATCGCAACGTTGGGATAGATCGAGTCAATAAAGCAGGGGACGAACAAGGTGATGCGCATACGCACCTCCAAAATGAACCCGCGGAGCAGGCGTGGCAATCCTGCACCCATGTCCGGGGGCAAGGCTCTGTCAACCCGCTCCGCCGCAGGATCAGGAGAGGGGCGCTCTCCTTGCGGCTCAGGCCAGAATTCCACGTACCACCGAACCGTGCACGTCCGTAAGGCGGTAATCGCGCCCCTGGGCGCGGAAGATCAGGCGGGTATGGTCAACCCCCAGCAGGTGCAGCACCGTCGCCTGAAGGTCGTGTACATGCACTCCGTTCTCGGCGACGTTGTAGCTGAATTCGTCGGTTGTTCCGTAGGTTGTTCCCCCGCGGATTCCGGCTCCGGCAACCCACATTGTAAAGCAGCGCGGATGATGGTCGCGCCCTGCCTCCGGAGTGGACCAGTTGCCCTGGCCTGCCACGCCACGGCCGAATTCTCCGCCCCAGATAACCAGTGTGTCTTCCAGCAGTCCGCGCCGTTTAAGATCCATCACCAGCGCGGCGGTGGGTTGATCCACGTCCGTGCACCGCGTTTTGCACCAACTGCCCAGCCGGCTGTGGTGGTCCCAGTCGGGGTGAAAAAGCTGGATGAAGCGCACGCCGCGCTCGGCCATGCGCCGCGCCAGAATGCAGTTTGCCGCGTAGCTGCCCGGACGCCGCGAGTCGGGACCGTACATCTCAAACACCGAGGCCGGTTCGTCCCCGAGATGGGTTAGATCGGGGACGGAGGTTTGCATGCGGTAGGCCATCTCGTACTGGCGTATGCGTGTGGCGATTTCGGGATCATTTGTTTCCGCCAGATGCCTTTGGTTTACCGCGTTGAGGCCGTCCAGCATGGAGCGGCGCAGTTCACTCGGAAGTCCCTCGGGGTTTTGGAGGTACAAAACCGGTTCTCTGGCATTGCGAAATTTGACGCCTTGAAAACGGGAGGGCAGAAATCCGCTTCCCCAGTAGTAGTCGTACAGGGGCTGGTCGCTGGGGCGCTGCATCTTGGAGACGAGCACCACGTAGTCGGGCAGATCGCGGTTGGCGGACCCCAGCCCGTAACTGACCCAGGCCCCCATTGAGGGCCGTCCCGGGATTTGATGGCCGGTGAGCAAAAATGTCATCGCCGGTGCGTGGTTAATCTGG
>JBILWF010000093.1:0-7267 GCA_044370075.1 Chthoniobacteraceae bacterium
AAGCGCGGCAAATAGGGCTCTGCGCGGGGATAACTCGGTGAGATCGCTTATGCCGCCCGCCCCGGACAACGAACGCCACGCAAATTTCCTGAGGCTCTACGCCTCGAGCGAGGGGGCTCTGCACACCTTTGTGCGCTCGCTGGTTCCGACCCGCCAAATGGCCCTGGAGGTGGTTCAGGACGTGATTCTGGTGCTTTGGAACAAGTTTGAGGACACAACCGCTTTTCAACCCTGGGCATTCGGGGTTGCGAAGAAAGTTGCGCTACAGCATCTGCGCCGCGTTTCGCGCGACCGGCACGTGTTTGATGACGATCTCGTCCACCGCCTGAGCGAAGAGTCGGCCGCCCGGGTCGAGGTGCACGACCGTCACCGGGAGGCCCTTCAAAACTGCCTGCAAAAGCTGCCCGAACCCCAGCGGGATCTGGTTTTAAGCGCCTACGCCCCCGGGGTGCGCATCGATGAACTCGCCGCAGAACGCGGCCAAACTCCCATGGCCCTCTATAAAATTCTCCACCGCATCCGGCAGTCCCTCTTGCGGTGCGTGGACCGCACCCTCGCCACGGAGGAACCCTCGTGAACACCGAATGCCACGAATCCATTCAGCGCCACCTCTGCGGGCTGCAAACCGACGCGGAGTGGGCCCTTTTCCAGGAACGTCTCCGGGGGGAACCTGCTTTCCGGCAACTCTATCTGGATTACGTCAATCTGGAGGTAGCTCTAGAATCTGCGGCGCTCATGCGCGCGATCGCCGCCGAACCGGCACCTGAACCGACGACCGGCAGCGTTGCACCCAAAAAGACTTCCCCCCGCGACTGGCCCCGATGGCCACTCCAGGCCGCGGCGGCCTGCGCCCTGTGCGCGTTGGCGTGGCTCTGGATGGCCGTGGCCCGCCCCACTCCGCGGGCCACCCTTCTCGCAACCCGGGGCAGCGTCGCGTGGGTCCGCGCCGAAACAAAACGCGCGGCTGTGGCCGGATCGGCCTTCGGACCTGGAGACGGTCTCCGCGTCGTGGGAGAGGGAACTGCAACCCTGTCCGTGGAGGGCCTCGGACAGGTCATTCTCGGGCCGGAGGCGGATCTGCGGCTTTCCCGTCGGGCACGAACCCTCGAGCTGGCAGGCGGATTTATTGAAATTGAGGCACGCAAGCAGCCGAGAGACCGTCCATGGCGCGTGCGGACTCCGGAAGCGGAGGCGGCGGTGATTGGAACCCGGTTCACCATGTCGGCCGCCGACAGACGCACAAATGTGCGGGTGAGCGAGGGGCTGGTCCAATTGACGGGGCTGGCCTCGGGACAGGTCGCCTCGGTGGCGGGCGGTAATCGCGGATTGGTCAGCGCCCGCAGCGCGCCCGAGGTGGAGGCCAGTCGCACCGGCAGCGTCCTGCTGCTCACCTCGCGGCACGCCCTCAATGCAGACTGGGACCGCTTCAACCGGTTGCTGGGCGATCAACTGGTGCGCACACGCCTCTGGCGCCTGGGATTTCGCGTCGACACCCTCCACTTCGACGAGGTGGGTCCGGAGGCCCTGCGCGACCGGGCGCTGGTGATCGTCTCCCTGTTTGCCGAGGGCGTGGGTGAACCCGCTTTGGCGCGCATCGGGTTGGCGCAGGCGGCCGTGCCGGTCGTTTGCCTGGAGCCGGCGGGTTATCCGGCACTTGCGCTGGTGGAGGATTCCGCTCCCGGGGGATACGGGTTTCGGTCGGGCGCATCTGAAGTGAGCCTTTCGCCCGGGGGCCATCCGCTTTTGGACAGGCTGGAAACACCGCCCACCCCTTGGTTTCGAAAAATCGAAGGCTGGGGCCGCCCATGCGCCTCAGTCGATGTGCTGGCCCGCATCGGGGAACACCCCGACCGGGCGGTGTGGTTTGCCTGCGAGGCCGGCCGGCCGCTTGCAGGGGGAACCCTGAGCGCGCCCGCAAGGCGCATCGGGCTCTTTCTGGATCCCCACAACGTCACGGACCCCTCCAGCCCGATCTGGGCGGTATTCGAAGCCTCGGTAAACTGGAGCGTCTGCATCCCGCCAAGCCCATGACCCCCCCACCCGCTTCCTCGCCCCTTCCGGGCACCGCGCGCAGAGCGGCCGTGCTTGCCCGGTGGATCGCTGCCGCCTTCGCGCTGCACTGTGCCGGAACCCGGGAGACCGCTGCAGCGGCAGACCCGGAGCCAGGACGCCTTTTCAACGCGCAAATCCGCAGCCTTCTCGAACAGAAATGCGTACAATGCCACGGCCCCGAAAAACAAAAGGGTGGCCTCCGTCTGGACTCGCGGGAGGCGGCTCTCAAGGGAAACGAGCACGGGCCTGCCATCCGTCCGGGCGATCCGTCCGGGAGCCGGCTTTTGGAGGTCATTGAGTCGGCGGATCCGCAGGTTCAGATGCCCCCCAAGGAGCGTCTTGGAGCCGGGGAAATCGGCGCGTTACGGAAGTGGGTCGCCGCCGGCGCCCCATGGCCCGCACCGGTTGCGGTCCTTTTCGAAGACGAGGAGGCGCTTTTGACGGAATTCCGCTCGGGCAAAGGGCAGATCCGGCTCATAACCGACGATGTTCACGCCGGCAAAGCCGCCCTGAGCGTGACCCCGCTGCAGCGCGAAGCAGCCAACATCCCGGGGTGGCGGTTTGAGATCCGGGAACATCCGGGCCCGGGCCAGTACCGTTTTTTGCGTTTTGCATGGAAAAAACGCGGCGGAGGCAGCGCGCTTTTGGAAATCGCCGCTTCGGGCCGGTGGCCGGACGCCCGCTCGGCGGCCGGACGCTACGTGGCGGGCGTGAACACCACGGGGTGGGCGGCAAAGGCGGTGGCCGCAGAGGCCCCCGGGGAATGGACCGTGGTCGTCTGCGACCTGTGGAAAGACATGGGCGACTTCACCCTGACCGGGATTGCGCCCACCTGCGACAAGGGCAGCGAAACGCTCTTCGACAGCCTGATCCTCGGGCGCGATCCGGAGAGCCTTGCCTCCTACGCACCGGGCCAGGGGACAGTTGCCTATGCGGACCCCAACCGGAAGGTGGGCGACGCGCGGACCGATCCCGAAAATCCCGTGCGCAAAGTCTGGCGTGGAGAGCGCCTCGACCTGTGGTCTTTCCAAAAACCGGTGCGCGTGGGGCCTCCTGCGCAGGAGGACAGGCCGGGACCGATCGACGCGTTTCTGCTGGATGCACTGCGCCGCGAGGGATTGCGCTTTTCACCGGAAGCGCCCCCGGGGGTGCTTTTGAGGAGGCTGCGTTTTGACCTGCTGGGGCTTCCGCCGGCCGAGGGCGAGGTGGCAGAATTTGAGGCCGCCTGCCGCGGACAGGGCACGGATGCCGCCTACGCTGCGTGGGTGGAACGGTATCTCGCCCACCCGGCCTACGGGGAACGCTGGGCGCGGTACTGGCTGGACGTGGTGCGTTACGCGGACACCAACGGACACGAGCGCGACGAGTTCCGTCCGGACATGTGGCGCTACCGCGACTACGTCGTGGAGGCGTTCCGCCGCGACAAACCCTACGACGAGTTTGTACGCGAACAACTCGCCGGCGACGCCCGTTTGCAGGATCCCAAGGGCCATCCGGGATCCGCCCGGGAAATGGAGGGCGTCATCGCCACCGGGTTTCTTCGGCTCGGACTCTTCGACAGCACGGCCCCTATTTTTCAGGAACAAAAAAAAGCCGCCAACGACTGGATGGCGGACGTGGTCAACACCACGGCGAGCGCCTTCCTTGGACTCACCTTCTCCTGCTGCAACTGCCACGACCACAAATACGATCCCCTCACCCAAACCGATCATTTCCGGATGCGGGCGTTTTTTGCGGGCATGAGCGCGCGCGACGATCTGAGCGTGGAGACGCCCGAAACGATGCGTGCCGTACTGGCCCGCACCGCCGAATTGGACGAAAAGGCGCGGGATCTCGAGCGCCAAATGTCCGGGTTGCTCACCCCCGCCCGCACGAAGCTCCGCGCGGAAAAGATCGGCAAACTGCCCGCGGAAGCCCGCGCGTACTTCGCCTCTGGGGAAGAACACTGGGATGCGCAGACCCGCCGGCTTGCCGAGCCCTTTCTGGAGCGCGTGAAGGTGTCCGACAAGGAAGCCCTCGACGGTTCGCCCGGCGAAATCCGGGACGAGCACGCCCGGCTCAGGAAAGAGGCGGAAGCCGTGCGCAAAACCAAGCCGTCCTACCAAAAGGCTGTTGGCGTGGTGGACGGCACACCGGAAACAGTGCACCTGCTTTTTCAGGGGGATATCACCGAACCGAAGGAACCGGTGGCACCCGGACTCCCCTCCTTTTTTGAGCCGGCCCCCGCAACGATACCCGCCGGCGGCACACGCGGGGTGGCACGGCGCGCGTTTCTCGCGGACTGGATTGCTTCCGGGGAGAACCCGTTTACGGCGCGTGTGATGGTCAACCGGATCTGGATGCACCACTTTGGGAGCGCCCTTTTTTCAAACCCGAACGACCTCGGATACGCCGGCGGGCGGCCGACCCATCCCGAACTGCTGGACTGGCTTGCCACAGAGTTTGTCGCCGGAAAGTGGTCCATTAAAAACCTGCACCGCCTCATCGTGACCAGCCGGGCCTACCGGCAGGGCTCCGCCGATTCGGCCGCGGGCCGCACACGGGATCCGGACAACCGCTTGTACTGGAGACAGAACGTGCGGCGGCTCGATGCAGAAACCCTGCGCGACGCGATGCTTGCGTCATCGGGTTTGCTGCGGGAACGCGCCGGAGGACGCCCCCTGTGGCCCCCGCTTCCAGAGGAGATTTTGCGCGCGCAACCCGGAGTGTTGGAGGCCCTTGAAGGCAAGGACTCCGGGCGCAGGCAGGGCTGGTTCACCGACCCGGAACAGGAATGCGACGTCCGCACGCTTTATCTGGTTCAGAAACGCTCCATCCCGCTCCCGTTCCTGCAGGCGTTTGATCTGCCGGACAGCTCCGTCTCCTGTGCGCGCCGGGACGTGACCACGGTCGCCCCGCAGGCGCTCAACCTGCTCAACAGCGAATTCACGCTGCGCTGTGCAACGGCCATGGCGGAAACCTGCGCCTCCGGGGAGGATGCCGGGCGCTTCATCCGCCGCGTGATCGAGCGCGCCTTCGGACGGGACGCCACGGCTGCGGAAGTCGAATCGGCCCGGACTTTCCTTCTCAAAACCGGCACGACCGGGCGTCTGGAATTTTGCCGGGCCATGCTCAATGCCAACGAGTTTGTGTACATCGACTGATCCTCTTCCATGAACCCCCGCATCCTTTCACAGCCCATCTCCCGGAGGGAAGCCCTCCTGAGGACCGGAGGTGGTGCAGGCGCGCTTGCACTCGCCATGCTGCTCCCCCCCGGCGGAAACGCCGACGCCGCAAACTTCGAGCAAAACCGAACCATCGACGCGCTCAACCCGCTGGCTTCACGGCCCGGACATTTCGGCGCAAAAGCAAAAAGAGTGCTCTGGCTCTTTCAGTACGGCGGGGCGCCGGCCGTGGATTTGTTCGACTACAAACCCGACCTCTACGCCCTGCACGGCAAGCCCATTCCCGAGTCGATCAAAAACAAGGCCAGCAAGGTGGGCGGCGTTTTAAACTCCTCCAAGGACCAGCTTCTTGCGGAACCCTTCCGCTTCGCCCAACACGGCCAAAGCGGGCAGTGGGTGAGTGAACTCATGCCGCACACGGCCCGCCACGTGGACTCCCTGTGCTTCATCAAATCGATGCATTCGGAGTCCTCCAACCACGCGCCCGCAACCTACCAGATGAACACCGGGGTGATTCTCGGAGACCGGCCCAGCCTCGGTTCGTGGGTCACCTACGGACTCGGATCCGAAAACGCGAACCTACCCGGTTTTGTCGTCCTTTTTGAGGTGGGCGGTTTTGGTGGCACCGCCAACTGGTCCAATGCCTTTTTGCCCGCGGCATTTCAGGCGACCAAATTCCGGCACCAGGGAGAGGCAGTCCTCAACCTGCGCCCGCCCGAGCCGGTTGCCGCCACGCAGAGGGCGACGCTGGATCTGCTGCAAAGTTTCAACCGCTCGCACGCGGCGCCGCGCGGAACGGTGGCGGATCTGCAGGGACGGATCGCTTCCTACGAACTGGCCTACCGGATGCAGTCGGCTGCGATGGACGTGGGAGATCTTGCGGGTGAAAGCGCCGCCACCCTGGAGATGTACGGCGCCTGCGACTCCAACCGGATCAAGGCGCAGTACGGCCGCCAGTGCCTGATGGCGCGGCGCCTCTTGGAGCGGGGCGTGCGCGTGGTGCAGGTGTATCAGGGCGTCGACAAATACGGCTGGGACGGCCATGACGACAACCACGCCTACGCCACGCGCAACGCCCTGCAAACGGATCAGGCCACGGGCGCGCTTCTGAGCGACCTCAAGCGCTCGGGCCTGCTCGAGGACACCCTGGTGATCTGGGCCGGCGAATTCGGACGCACCCCCATGCTCCAGGGCGGCAAGGGACGCAACCACAACCCGTACGGATTCACCGTGTGGCTGGCCGGCGGCGGGGTGCGCGGCGGCCAAAGCATCGGTTCAACCGATGCCATCGGTCTGCGCGCCGAGGACAATCCGGTTTCGGTCCGCGATTTTCACGCCACCATCCTGCACGCACTTGGACTGCAGAATGACGCGCTGTTTTTCGAACACAACGGCCGCCCCGAGCGCCTCACGGGCGTCGCAGGAAGCGCCCGCGTCGTGCGGGGCGTCTTTGCGTAACCGACCGGACACACGGCGGCCCGCCCGCAGCGTGTCCACAGACTGCGAAACATCCGGCTCCTTCCGGGGCCCGCCTTTCGGACGGATACACGGGCAGGGCTATTTTTTTTGAAGCTGCGTTTTGCTGCGGAAGTTTCCACGTGATTTGTCGGATGGCCGCATGACGCGTCTGGGGCTGCCATTCGTAACAGGCGCTCAGCAGGGTGCCGTCGTCGAGTTCCACCGTGCTGGGGTATCCGAGGTCGACTTGGATGTCCGCCCCCGTCAACACGAGGGGTTCCCCCCACGTGGCACCGTTGTCAGTCAGCGGTCGATCAAAGTGTACCACCTGCGGTCGAAATAACCGGGTTGAAAATGTACCACCTTTGAGGGGCAAAAACGGCTCCATTTGAGCGCATCCGGGCGCTTGGACTGGGGCATGGCCAATGTCCTCAAAGTGAGTTTACAAGAAGCAATTCGCAGCCTGTATGAGAAGGGGTGGGCCCAGCGACGCATCGCGCGGGAGCTGGGAGTCCACCGGAAAACGGTCAAGGAGTACGTCGCAGGGGGGGCAAAGTGTACCACCCAAGCGACCGCCGGCTCCACGGTCGTGG
>JBILWF010000094.1:0-7242 GCA_044370075.1 Chthoniobacteraceae bacterium
AACGCCCGCCAACAAATTCACCTGCCACCCCCCCGCCGTCCAGTTCAGGCGCCGCACCGTGTGGTCGCCGCTGTTGGCCACATACACACTCGCCCGCTCCCCGTACCCGGACACGCCGACCCCCCGCGGCTGGCTCAGCCCGGAGAGGCCCGACGCCAACACCTCCACCATGTTCTGTGGCACGCTCAGGGCGCGCGACACATCCTCCACCTGGCGCGGATAGAAGCGCAGGATCCGGTCGTTGCCCGTGTCTGCAATGTAGAGGGCGCCCACCTCGTCAATGGCGATCCCCTCGGGCCGGCTCAAACCCTGCACAAACACCAGCGGATTATTCTCCTCGGATCCCGCATGGGTGATCCCCGCGGAAAGCGTCGCGGAGCGATCCTCCACGCTCACACTCAACACGGACGTGTAATCCGGCACGCCAAAGCCCTGAACCAGCATCCCGGGCTTCAACAGCCGCGCCTTCTCCTCGCTCTCAAGCGCCACCACCGAATACGCAAAACTCGTCGTGCAGAGGCTGTACACCACGTCCGGCGTCGAAACCTGCGCCGCTTCATCCAGGAAAAACACCGGATGCGCCTCGGCATCCGCCAGCGGCCTTTGGTCCAGTTGCACCGTGTAGGGCGGAATGACTTTAGTCACCCGTGCTCCCAGAGACACTCCCAGCAGCGACTGTGCGCTGTTGGACGCACTCACCACCCGCATGCCCTCCTTTAACCCCGCCGTTCCTGCCAGCAAAAACAGCTGCGAGACATCCGATTTGACCTGCACCGTGCGCCGGGTCATCGCGCGTGCCAAACCGAAAATTGCATCCGGCAACGGCCCCGTATCGTCCATTTCCAGAGCGCCCTTCTTCGATCCGATCAGCGTTTTGACCGTGCCCCCCGGATTCAGCTGCCGCACCGCCGCATTGTCGGTATCCAGCACGAAGGCAATGTCATCTGCGGCAACCGCAACGGCCTGCGGGAAATTAAAGAGTGCCTTCGCATTCGACTTCATGTCCGCCAGAAGCGAGAAGCCGGTCCCCTCCTTCCGCAGCACACGAGCCTGGGGCTGCATAACAATCTGCGGCGAGGGATCCGGAATCGACACCTGGGTCAGCTCCGAGAGCGTGTAATTGGACGTGTCCGAGGAACTGGCCCGCGTGTAGTAAAAACCCACGTTTTCGGGCGTCGGCTCGCCCAGATCCAAGGTCGATTTCCACCAGTATTTTGAGCCGTACTCCCCTGCCTGCCCGTTCGCCTGCGTGTATTTGTAAATAATCTCCTCCGTGGTCTTGGTGCCCTGCGTGAAGAGTTCCCCGTCTTTATACCACTGGATGGTTTCCGGACGTGCGTTGCCCACCACCGTTTCCAGCCGCACCAAATCCCCGGCTCCCGGAGTATCCGGCTGACGCGGACGGTAAAAGTCCGAGCGCGGCAAATCAATGAACCCCTGCCGCCCCGAGGAGAGCACGAATGCATCCAGACCCCGCGGGGGCGGGGTAGCCAGACGCTCGGTGGTAAACTGCGACCCGTCGTAGTCCGTTTGCGAGCGAAGGACCTTGTTTTTCGGATCCGGCAACACCTCAAAGCCAAACAGCCCGTCGCTGCCCACCCAGCTCACCCGCCCCAGCAGCGAGTAGGTCGAGATCCAGTCCGCATCTCCTATCTCGGTCACCGCCCCGGCGCTGCGGTAGAGAAGCCAGCCCGGCTGGATGTCGGAGAGGGAGGATGTTTCGGGCGTAATCCCGATCCGGTCAGGCTGCAGCTGGAGCACCCCTCCGGACAGTCCCCCGGCGAAGGCAAAGGAAGTTTGTAAACCCACAACCCCCGGGTCGCGCACGGCGTTGCTGAGGGTCACCAGCGTCACATTCGGGTCGAGCTCGTCGACAGACTTCTCCAGCACCATGGACCCCTGCGCGATACCATCGCCCCGCACCGGCATCCCGGGCAGTAGCAAATCCGTACCGAGGTACGTCACCACGGACGAACCCACGGTGGTCTTGAAAGGCCCGTACTTGACCCCCGCAATCGTCAGGCTGATGCCACTCACTGACTTCATCGCGGGCCTGCTCAGCGACAGTGAACGGCCCGTGTTTTCATAAACGAGATCCGTCGAACCGGCCGTGGACGAAAAGGGCCCGTACAACACTCCGTTGACGCGCAATACGATTTCCGTCACCGGAGCGACCGCGGCAATGGGGGCCGATCCACCAAGCACCCGCACGCGGAGCGTGTCCGCGGTGACCGAATCCACCACGAAAGAAGACCGGCTGTTGCCCCCGCCAAACAGCACCGTGGCAAGTCCGAGCTGGGTCGCGTACACATCCCCGGCGTATACACCCCGCACAGGCAACACCGGCTGCCCCGGCTGGACCGCCGACAAATCCAGCGAATCCACCGACGTATTGGCCGCCAACACCGTTCCCATCGCCGAAACCTGATCCCCGGCGCGTTCCACCGTGTAACGCTGGTTCTGCCAGGTGGAGGTCGCACTGACGGAAAGCTTCAGCAGCGTGTCACTCACCACCGCCAGCACCCGTGTGTCGAAGGGCAGCCCGAGACCCGTAACCCGCATGCCAGGCTGCACCCCCCGCGTTGACTGCACCGTGAGCACGTCCGACCCCTTCTGCACGCTGCCCACCCCCAGCGGCATCTGAGCCGTCGAATAACGCAGCATCAGCTCCGTGCCCACCAGCGTTTGACTCGCCGGCAAACTCAGCGTCAACGTCCCGCTCCCCAGCTCATCATCAAACGACTTTGGCCCCGGCGCGATCACCGTCCCGTGCGCCGGCAAAAATGGCGCACCCAAAGCCATCCCCCACTTAATCTTAAACCGGTCCGGATCCGCCGGATCCACCTTTACCGCAATCCGGGGAGAACCCGCCCGCGCACCCGCCAGGGACGGCGCGCTGCGGAAGACCGGATTGACCACATAACGCTGCCCTTCGAGGTTACTCGATGCCTCCTGCGAAAGAACCAGTTGGACATTCCCCCCCACGGAGGAAACGAAATCCACCGTCGTATTCGTCGGAATCCCCGAACCCACAATCGGCATTCCCGCCTGCACGCCCGCCAGAGGGTTTCTTCCCGTGGAGTCCGAGGGGAAGTTCATCACCCGGCTGCCGGCCTCCACCGTCCCATTCTCCAACACCAAAAAGGGCACGGTAAGCGTCAGGTCCGGACTGCCCATCGCCGCGGTCGCCGCCGCGCTCAGCGTGAGCCTGCCTTCCGTCTGGGAGGCACCCGTGATGGTCGTCCCGCTCGGTATCCCGGGCATATCCGAAAACAGGGGCGCACCCAGCAGGTTCACCACGTTGAAGTCCGCCCCCAGCGCATGATTACCCCAGCGCGCCACATTCCCGATACCCCCCAGCTGAACGCTCAGCGAGAGCGAATTTTGCGTCGCGTTGGCCCCCGAGATGCGCACCGTCGGATTGGGGTTGATCACGATCCGCTGCGGCTCGGAAGGCGTATCCGTCGCGGCGGCGCTTAGGATAATTTGCACTTTGCTCGCATCTCCGTCCAGCGTCCCCACGGACACCACGCGCGTATTTTCCCGAATCCCGGTCCCGTAAATCAAACAGTCCCGCAGACTGTAATTGCGGCCTGTGTCCGGTACGAAAGCCCGCTTCCACGCCTCGTCCGAAAATCCCTGCCCGGTTGAAAAGAGGATGCGATTGGTGCCCGCCTCGATGAGGGCCCCGTCCAGCCAGATCAGGGAGGCGTTCAGCGTTTCACCCGGAGCATCCCCCTGGGGGTTGACCAGAATCGTCTGCCCACTGGAGCCATTCCGCGCGTAGCTGGAGACCTCAAGCTGCTTGGCAGAGAGAATATTTCGGACCGTGGTTCCCGGCACCAGCAGCTCTTCGACCAAAGCCCGGCTGCCGGCCTCCCGAAGGAAAGCCCCCACCGGCACGTTGGCGGTGTCCCACACGTCCACCCACGTGTCGGCCCGGGTCACGTTCACCGACTGCAACTGCAGCTGGTAGGGATTTACAAACACCACCGTGCCGACGTCCAGTCCACTCAGGTTCAACTTTTTAAGCTCGTTGTTGATCATCCGCACCTTGATGCTGCTCGAGAGCACATCCACGTACTCCACCACCATCGGCGTGTACGAGGCGTTCCCCGCAGCCAAACCCTGGTCCTGCCCGCCGTACGCTTTAACGGCCTCGATGAGTTCCATCTGCCGGGTATTCGCACCCCAGGAAACCTCCATTCCCGGAGAAATTCCATCCACTGAGTTCAGATAAATCACATCCTCAATCGACGGACTCACCACCGAGTAAACCCTCATCGGAAGGAACGCCGAAAGCTGAGGGCCGCCCAGTGTGGCACCGAGGGCCACGTTCACCGGTGTGATCGTTCCCGTGCTCCCAAAGGAGTCGCCTAGCGATCCCGAGTAACCCTGAAGCCCGTCAGAAATGGTCAATGCGCTGCTTCCGGACCAAACCACCCCGGCGCCCCCAAACAGCCCGGCGCTTGATTTCCACTGATAAAACGATGTTACCTTGCCGAACTGGTCCGTAAAAAACTCCGTGCCGAGCACACTGTCTACGACGGGTAGAACGGCGGGGTTGGGGCCAGCCGAGCCGGTCACCTTTTGGGGGAACCCGCTCAACTGTCCGACGGTCCGAACGGTCATCTGGTTGGAACCGCTCAGGGTCTTTAGCCAGGGCAGAACCGTCCGGGTGGTGTCCACCACGATTGGCGTCCCGTCCCAAGCGACCGCCGACTCCGTGGCCGGAGCGTTCAACGTCAGGGAATTCCCCGAGGCCCCGATAATGAAAGCATCCCGTGGAATTCCCGTCCCGTAAACGGGCATCCCCACCAAGGACTTGGGCAGAGGCATCCCGTCCGCTCTACCCCAATTCCAAGCCCGGGAGAGGGAGACCTGATCACTTCCAACCGTGGTCGCCAGAGTACCCCCCGGCAAATAGAGGTAGGGAGGCGTGACTACGTTGGTAGCGTAGTAGATGGAGGTGGGCCCGAGGAGACCCAGCTGGATATTTCCGCGATAAAAGGTGGTCGCCACCGCCGAGAACTGGAGCGTTTTGTCCTCGGCATTAACATTCAGAAGGGTGGCACCGGATGGCAGCGGGGAAGTCGCGCCGGGGCGCGCATAGATTGGATACCCGGCGGCGGCTAAACTGGACACCGAATCCGGATTTCCCGTACTCAAGGTTTCCAAGCCCTTCACATCGAATAATGTGACCGCCCCGCCACTCGAACTGACGTAGCCGCCACGCTGGCTTTGACTCACCACCAGCACGCCGTTTTGCAGGTCGATGGGCGACTTTTCTGTCAGGCGGATCGTTAGAACTTTGGTGGCCGGATCATACGCCAGCTCGTCAATCATTGGCCTCAACGGGGTAGGACTGATGGGAAACGCCGGGCTGTACACGGCCATCCCCACGCTCAAGGGCCATCTTCCCGGTGTATCCCAGTCGCCCGGAGGATTCGCGATGGTCACGACGTTCGAGTTCGTCACAAAATTCGTGGCCGCGGCGAAGTAAGGCCCTGACACGGAGTACATACTCCCGGTGGGGGCCGGAAAAAGGCCCGTCTGGTTCAGGCTAAATGTCCCCTCCTGCACCGCCGACGACACCAGGGCGAAGGTCCCCCCGGCGACATTCCCGGTGAAAACCGGCATGCCGGGGGTCAAAGGCGGGTTGTTTTGCAAGAGGACCGAGTTGGCGCCCGATCCCAGCCATACCCAATCGCCGGGAGAAAGCCCCGCAAGATTGGTCTGGCCCGCAAATCCGGAGATACCCGTCAGCGTGTCGTTGACGCCGAGGATCATTCTGCCCTGTGCAACCGAGACTGACCCGCTGAGCGAGATGGTGTAGGTGCCCGAACCCACATCGGTGACGGCGCTTACCAGGACCCCTCCGGAAATGCCTCGACCGATCAGCGGCATCCCCGGAGTGGGGACACCCTCCGAGAGCATGCGCACGCTCAGTTGCGTGGGCGAGACCTGCGAAAGAGCCTCCATCCGCTCCGGCAGCGGCGTGGTCACCATCAGGGACCCCGTCGCTGTCGTCACCGCCGGAAAATTCACCCGGAAACTGCTTCCGTCCTCCACGAACGCCACACGCGAACCCCGCGGGAAAACCAATGCCGCCGGGGAGGCGCCTACCGTCAACGAACCCACCGACATCCCGGGAGCCAGGCCCCGCGTGTCAACGCCCGTCACCAGCGGAGAGCCGTTGGTAACCGAAGCCGTATTGAGGCGCTGGCAGGAGGCACCCACGTACAGGGTGCCCGGCGCGAGGGCACCCACCCGGATCTGGCTGCCGCTTAGCAGCGTGCCATTCCGCAAGAGGGTCATTTGGTTTCCCACGCGCCCGAACACTGTGACCCCTTCGGGAACCCCCGGCCCGTGCACCGGCATGCCCGGCAGGATGAGATCCGCCGTCCCACTCAACACGGCCGAAGAATTCACCGTAATCGTGGTCGACGAACCCACCGTGACCGAAACCGGGAGCGCATACGGCACCGCCACGAGCGTTCCGCTTTCGGCAGAGGTTACCGTGCGTACCGAACCTCCGGAAAGGGCCAGTGTATTGGCTGTCAGGTACACCGGCATCCCGCCTGTGCCCAGAGACCCTCCCACCAGCGCACCCGCGGCGGGCAACCCGTCTCCAAACAACAACATCCCCGGGTAAATCGCCGCCCGCGCCGTCTGGCTTGACGGAAGCCCCAAGGCTACCGTGCCCGCTTCCACGCCGGCCGAAACCGTTCCCCCGGATGTGGTAATCGTGAGAGGGGTCAACGAGGAAACATCCGCCCGAATCGGGTGATATGCCGCGCTCATCGTGTAACCTGAAGCCGACATCGACCCGGTCACGCTCAAATTCAACGTTGCGGAAAGCGCCGCGGAAGAACCCGAGATCACCCGCGCGATGCGCGACCCGTACGAAAAAGGGGCGGTCCCACCGAGGGCGTCGGCGCGCCCCACCAACATCCCGGGCACAATTCCCCGCATCGTTCCCGCATTCACCGTAGTCTGCCCGGAGGCGGAAACCAAAATGGGCGTCCGCAAAATCGCCGGATTGAAGGAGTAGGTCACGCCCACCTCTGAGGAAGCAGATGTCCCGGGTGCCAATTTCACTACCAGCGTTCCCGTTCCCACCTCGTTCGTCCCCACCGAAAGCACCCTAGAACCATAGGGCAATCCGGGACCCGCGATGGACATTCCCGGCAGCATTCCCGGCAGGTTGTCCGTCCGGTACATCACGGTTCCCAACGCGTC
>JBILWF010000095.1:0-7241 GCA_044370075.1 Chthoniobacteraceae bacterium
CACCCGCCTTTCACTCGCAGTCGCGACTGCAGCAATCGCCACCCTTGGCACGCAGGCCGCCTCCCAGACGCCCGATTTTTCCCGCGATTTCCAACCGTACCTCGACGCCTACTGTCTGCGATGCCACGACGCAGAGAAGCAAAAGGGCGACTTTCGTATCGATTCCCTGTCGCGCGAGATCGGATTGAAAGACACCCCGCAGTGGGCCGAAATCATGAGCCGGATCAGCTCCGGCGAAATGCCCCCCAAGAAAGAGGAAAAACAGCCCGCCGCTGCCGAGAGCGCGCGCGTTGTCGAATGGCTCTCCGCCCGCATCAAGGAAGGCGAAGCCGCCCGCATGGCCAGGCGCGACCGGGTTTCTTTCCACCGCCTCAGCCGCGAAGAGTACGTCCACACCATCTACGACCTGCTCGGTGTGCACGTCGACGCCAACGATCCCGGCGGCTTCATGGAGGACCCGGAGTGGCACGGCTTCGAGCGCCTCGGTTCCGTGCTGACCCTCTCCGCAAGCCAGATGGAAAAATACTTCCAGTTCGCTGAAAGAATCCTCGCGGAAGCCTACCCCGAAAAAGCGCCTGTGCCTCTGGAGCTCAAACGCAAAAGCGTCCAGCCCACGCAGGTCACGGGCAAATACCGCGAATACCTCGAGTCCCGGGGCCTCCTGGACAAGGTGCGCTATGATCTGTGGCCCGGAGATATTTTTCGGGGCGGAGGCCCGGGAGGCATCAAATCCGCGGGGGTGTACGAATGCAAAATCACCCTTTCCGGACTCAAGAAACCCGGAGGAGCCGCCCCGCGGGTGCGCTTCTACGAGGAGAATCTGGACAGGGTTCTGTTTGAACAAGACGTCGTCGCACCGGAGGATCAGCCCGTCACACTCACCTTCCGGACGCACCTGCCTGCGGGGTCGCCCACCATCCACGTGTACAACCACATCGCGGGTCCCTCGACGCTTCCGCGATTTGGCCGCCATGGAAACCGGCCCTTTGTCAGCCTCAAAGAAGGCCGCATTCCCTGGCAGTTGAAACTCACCGACGAGGAAGGCGTTCCCCTGTACAGCTTTCTCATTCTTGACGAGGTCGAGTGGAGGGGTCCCCTCGTCACGGACGAGGAGGCCGCCCTGCGCGCTCCCTTTTTACCCGCAGAAAACAATCCGGAACAGGTGGCCAAATCCCTGCGCGCTTTCGCCGACCGCGCCTTCCGGAGACCGGCCACCGCCGCGGAGTTGGCGAAAGTCAGTGCCATCGTTCAAAAGGAACTCGATTCCGGAACCGATGTGAAAACTGCGGTCAAACACGGGATGATCGCGATTCTCTGCTCCCGGAATTTCCTGTTCCTTCACGAAGGATCCGAGGACCGGGAACGGCATACGCTCAACGACTGGGAACTCGCGTCCCGTCTCTCCTACATGCTCTGGAGCACCATGCCGGACGCCGAGCTCACGGCCCTCGCAGCCGCGGGAAAACTTCAGGACCGCGCAGAGCTTAAAAAGCAGGTGGCCCGGATGCTTGCGGATCCGCGTTCAGCCCGGTTCTCGCAGTCCTTTCCCTTCCAATGGCTGCAGCTGCGCAAGGTGGGGATGTTCGCCCCGGATAAAAAGCTGTACCCAGAATACGACAAACATCTGGAACAAAGCATGATCGCGGAGACCACCGCGTTTTTCGCGGAAACCCTCGCCAAGAACCTGCCCCTTTCCGAATTGCTCCAGAGCGACTGGACCATGCTCAACCCGCGTCTGGCCCGCCACTATGGCATGGAGGAACCCGCGCGGGACGCATTTGAGCGCGTCTCCCTGCGGGCCGACGCGCACCGCGGCGGGATTCTCACGCACGCGGGAATCCTGTCGCTGACCTCGGACGGCACACGCCATCGCCCCGTGCACCGCGGGGTGTGGATTTCGGAATCCATCTTCGGCAAATCCCCTCCGCCACCGCCCGCCAACGTGGAACCGATCGCGCCCAACCCGGTAGACTCCCCCAAGGCCACGCTGCGCATGAAGCTCGACGCCCACAAAGCGAACGAAAACTGCGCGGCCTGCCACGCACGGATTGATCCGCTGGGACTGGCTTTTGAAAACTACGATGCCATCGGGCGCTGGCGCACCCGGGAGAAAATGCAGCAGGGCACCGGGGACGATCCCGAAGTCGATGCCAGCGGGCATCTACCAGACGGGCGCACCTACCGGGATGCAGAGGAATTCAAACGCCTGCTCCTTGCCGACATGGATGCTTTCAACAAAACCTTCATCCGCAAACTCGGCACCTATGCCCTGCGCCGGAGTCTGAGCTTTGAGGATGAAGAACGCCTCGCAGTCATCGCCGCACAATCGAAAGAGGCGGGCTATGGAGTGCGCTCGATTTTGGAGGCGCTCATCACCTCCGACCTTTTTCAAACCCGCTAACCCCGCCTCCCTCCCGAAAAGCCTCTCACTCCATGAACATTCAAACCAACTCCTGGCAAATCAGCCGCAGACACATGCTCCGCGGCCTCGGTGCAACCATCGCCCTGCCGCTTCTGGACTGCATGCGCCCGGTGCTGGCTGCCGCCGCGGGGGCCTCCGCTGGCGCAAAGCGAAGCGTCTTTCTCTACATCCCGAATGGAGTCAACACGCTGACGTGGCAAATTCAGAAGGCAGGCTCCGACTTTGAACTCCCGGCCTGCATGGCGGCACTCGAGAAGCACCGCGCAAACCTAACGCCCATCAGCGGTTTGCACCATCCGATGGTCATCGGCAAACACCACAACTGCGACAAGGTGTGGCTCACCGGTGCGAACGTACCGCCGGACGGCGGACCGTTCCGCAACTCCGTTTCCGCCGACCAGCTCATCGCCGAGGTGCAGGGCACGGCCACGCGTTTTTCCTCCCTCGAACTGGCCGTCACCGGACACTCGTTGGGCTGGTCGAAGGAGGGCATCCAGCTCCCCGCGGAGCGCAATTCTCAGGCCATTTTCAACCGCCTCTTCGGCGTGGAAAGCGACAGCCGCGAGGTTGTACAAAAACGGCTCGAACGCCGCGGCAGCATCCTCGACCTCGTCATTGATGACGCCAAGGAAATGAGCCGCAAAGTCGGCAGCGAAGACCGCACCAAGCTGGACGAATACCTCACGTCCGTGCGCGAACTCGAGATCCGCACCGAGAGGGCAAAATCGTGGCTCGACGTGCCAAAGCCAAAGATCGCCCCGGCCGTATCCCAGCAACTCCAACGCAAAGTAGACATGAAACAGGCGGGAGAATACTACCGCCTCTTTTACGACCTGATGGCGCTCGCCCTGCAAACCGACTCCACGCGCGTCATCACCTGCATGATCGGAAGCGAATCCCACGGCCTGGCGATTCCCGAAATTGGCGTGGTGCAGACGCGCCACGAACTCTCACACCACAACGGCGATCCCGAACAACTCCGCCGCCTTACGGAGACCGACACCTTTCTCGTCGAACAACTGGCGTACCTTCTCGACAAACTCGCCTCGCTCGAGGAAGGCGGCCGCCCCCTTTTGGACACCACTCAGGTCCTCTGGGGCAGCGGCATGTCCTACGGCCACAGCCACGGCAATGCCAACCTCCCGCTGCTCCTCGCGGGAGGCAAGGCGCTCGGACTCAAACACGGCAAACACGTCGATTTCAACCTGCCCAAAATCGGCCAGTACAACGTCGCCGACGCCGGTGGACACTACAAAATCTGCGGCAGACCCGTCGACGAAAACGCCCGTCTCAGCAACCTGCTTCTCACCCTGTGCCAAACTGCGGGTGTGGAGATCGACCGGTTCCACGACAGCGTGCGCACGCTCTCGGAGATCGTTTAATCCTCTCCATGAAACTGCCGCTTCCGGCTGCTCTCGCAGCCGCCGCCCTGTTCGCGACGGCTTTGCCCGCGGCGGATGCCCCGCCCTACCGCACGGACCAATCCAGCGACGAAAAACTCCCGTGGTTTCAACTCGTCGACGGGGAGTTTCCCCCTCCGGACTCCGCGCACCACATCGCCGGAGAACTCATCCGAGTCAACCACGTCGACCGCACGTTTGCGCTGCGGGCGGACCGCACCGACAAACAAAGCCGCAGCCACATGGATCTGCCCCTCGGCGCCTCCATGCTGCCGTACGGCAGTATTTTCTACCATGGCGCGTGGGCTTCTCTCGAAGACATCCCCCTCGGCACGCACCTCCACGGACAGTTTTATCTCAAACATCCGAAGGACAAAACACCGCCCATCACCGCCTATGAGAGGCGGATCACACCTGAAGCCGATTTTACTCGCTGCATCCTTCTCGAAGACGACTTCAGCTACCACAAGCGCCAGAAGCAGGCCTGGAAAATCGACTCCATCGATCCGGAAACCCACAGGCTTTCGGCATCGCGCGTTCACGACGGCAAGTCCGGCGATGACGTCAAAAAGTTTTCCCTCATCGAGCGGACCCGCGTGTGGAAGGGAAACCGTTTCCTCCCCCCCGAATCCCTCGCCCCGGGAGATACGGTTCTTTTCAATCTCACGTGGGTCACCCTCTTTGGACCGGGGCGTATTCTGGACCTCTGGGTGGATGACGAGGCGCGTGCGGAGGCGAGCGCCCACCAACTGAGCATCCACCGGCGGCACACCAAGGAGCGGGGAATGCCCGCATGGATCACCCGTGTTGACGACGCCGCGCAGATTCTCACGCTCCGCTTTTTTGACAATTTCGATCCCAAGCTGCTCGAGGATCTGCACGTGACAGAGGAAACCGGCGAACCCAAGGACCGCCATAATGTGGCTCTTGCGGTGGCCCTCGACTCCCTGGCCCCGTTCGATCCGGTGAATGACCGGCGCAGCGGCCCGGTTAGAGCGGTGCGCACCACCCCTGCCAGCCCCGGAAACAGTGGAGTCGAAATCGATGTCCGCCCGGATTTTCTCCTCGAAGGCTTCCGCCCAAGAAGCGTGGTGCGTGTTTACGCGCACGGCTGGCCCGTCGTGGATTTGCCCAAGGAAATCCGCTGGGAAGGCCGCGAGTACGATGTCGTTCCCGGCCCGAAATAAGCCGCTCCCGCGCCGGCAGAGCCGGATGCGGCGAAGCGGACCCAGGCATGAGAGGATTTGGTCGACAGTCTCGAGCTTGGGATCTTGGGAGGCGATGGAGATCCAGTCGGATTCGGTGAGGAGGGCGATTTCGGGGATGTCGAGTTCTGGGAAGGCTTTGAAGCGGCGATCGAGATCGGCGGCCTTTTGAGCGAGGGCGACGAGGTTTTTAATAAACGGGGAAGCACCTGAGGCGGAGGGGTCTGAGAAGGGTGGATTGGAATCCGAGCGGTCTGGGAGGGCGGCGCGAGTTTGGGCCAGCTGGGCGTTGGCGGTTTCGAGCGCGGCCTGGGTGGACTCGAGTTGGCGGTTTCTTTTCGGCCAGTTGGGTGTTGGCTTCAGCAGCTTCGCGCTGGGCGTTTTGAAGAGCGGCGGCGTCTTGCTTCGCGCGGGATTGGAGGGAATCGGTCTCGGTCCAGAAGTAGAAACTCAGTGCGCAGAGGCAGGCCACTGCGGTGAGAAGGAAGGGCTTCATTGCGGAGAGAGCGCGAGGCGGGCGGGCCGGGCGTGAGACGGCGCCAGGGCCTCGGCTCAGGCGAGGAGCCCTTTCACGACGCGGTTGCCGGATTTGGTGACTTTGAATGACAGGAGTTTCCTTTTGGACCGTTTCCGCAGCCCGCGTGCGCGGTATCGTCGCGGGGCGCGCTAAATCTTCGCAGTGAGGTCGAGCAGCAGTTCCTTGCCGCCCATACCGGATTCACCCAGAAGCAGGCCGTGATCGCTGCCGAAGAGGATGACGGTGTTTTGGTCGAGCCCGCGCTTTTTCCAGTCCGCCAGCAGGCCGCCGATGACGTGATCGAGGCCAGCGGCACGAGCAGCAGGGCAGTGAGGAATATGAGTCGGAGTTTCATGGGTGTCTTTCGGGGTTGGTTTTGATTTGGTTTGGTAATGGCTGCTCGTTTCGTTTGCAGAGCATCAAAAAGTGCGAGGTGAGTCCTGAGCCTCACGGCAGCGGCGCATGCCGAGCCAGCGTCAGGCGCACACCGTCCAGGTAGTGACCGTCAAAGGTCACGCGGCGCTGGGCTTTGTTGGAATGCTCTAGGCCGATTCGGATGAGCAGGAACTCCGTATCAAACCGGAGCCTCAACTCCGCGTTCAAGCCCTGCCAAGTCGCGGGGTCGCGATCCACTTTCAAGCGGTTGTTGCGGGTCATCGCCAGGCTATCGGTGAGCAACGTCTCGCCGACACGCGTGGCGCCATTCATCGCGGTCTCGGCATCCAGGGCCTGAAGCGACACCGAGCACCCAAAGGCTTCCTCCGCCGGAAACGCGAATGCATTGAACGCCGCCGACAACTGCACCACCGCCCCACCATTCTCGAACTCCCGCCCATCATCGAAGTGGTAGATGACATGAGATTGTTGAGCCACGCAAGCTCCCGCGATCTGGCAGGAAATCGGTTTTCTCTCCGTTTCCACATGCCGCGCGCGCGGTGTTCGCGGGACGCGCTAAAAAATCTCATCTCTGCTGAAAAAGTGGACTCTGCGCGATCCCGTAGATCAGCGTCCGCAGGCCATACCCGGATGGGGCGCTTTCGCGCACAATCCTCTCTACCTCCGCGCGGTCACTAAAGCGCACCTCCGCACCGGTTGCGTACGTGACCCACTGCGAGACCCATGCCCGCGCCAAACGTTCGGGATTCGCTGCCAAAACCGAGCGCAACTCGCGCACATCCTGGAAAGCATGCCCCTCAGCTGTTTCCCCCGAAGGATCCACCGTCAGCGCCACCTTGAACTTGATCCGCCTTCCATTGGGCAACTGCACCGACATCCCGTCCCCCTTCTCCAGCGACCGGTACCGTTCCCGGTTCCCGCCAATCACATCAAAACTCTCCAGCGCAAATCCCGGCGCATCCATTTTGCGATGGCAGGAGGCGCACCCCTCCACCCGGTGTTTCTCAAGAATTTCACGGATCGTGGTCGCACCCCGCGTGTCCGGTTCGATGGCCGGCACATTCGGCGGCGGCGGCGGAATCGGCATCCCGAGTAGGCGCTCGGTTACAAACGCCCCGCGCACCACGGGCGAAGTCGTCGTACCGTTGGCGGTCACCTTCAGCACGCTGGCCTGCGTCAAAAAGCCGCCCCGGAGCGATTTTTCGGGCACCGGCACCTTGCGAAAATCCGAACCGACCACATCCGGGATGCCGTAGTGCTCAGCCAGACGCTGGTTGATTGTCAAAAAAGGCGAGGCAATC
>JBILWF010000096.1:0-7219 GCA_044370075.1 Chthoniobacteraceae bacterium
TCCAGAGTGCGGAGGATTTGGCCTGCGGAACCCCGCTGGCGTATTTCGTCAAACTGCGCCCGGAAGTTTTGGGTCAGGCTGACACCTTCGATGATTACGTCGTACACCACCCAGCCCCGGGGCGAGCTCTCAACGCGGTAGGCGACGCTCACATTGTTGCCTTGGTGTTTGGCCACGGCTGGTACTTCCATTTTGCCCTCGGCCAGTTGCGCCGAGCGGCTGAAATCAATTTCTAGCTTGCTGGCGGGATCAAAGCGCGTGGTGTAGGTGCGGATAATCAATTCGGAGAAGGAGGCCACGGCCTGGCGTTGCTGATCGGCGTTGAGCTCCCGCCATGCCTGCCCGAGGGCTTTTTTTGTGAGGGATTCAAAGTTGAAAATTTTTTCCAGCGCGGGGCGCACCGTTTTTGCCAGTGCGCGGGGATCTTGAGTTTTGTTGGTGGTTGCGAGTTGGAGCAGGTGGTCGAGGCTGCGCCGCAAAAACTGCTCGGGCTTTTCACCGGCCACCGGAGCCACGGAGGTGGGGGAGTTGGCGGCAGGGGCGGGGGCGGCCGGGGTTAGGAGCACGGCCACGAGGGCAAGACAGGCTAAACGCGACATCATCACGGGGCGGGATCTTTCGATTCGGGCTTTTTGTCGGACTGAACCGCGCCGAATGCGAAGCGGCTGAGCAGAGATTCGAGGTCAACAGAGGATTCCGTGTCGGTGATGCGGGCACCCTCGGTGAGGGCCTCGTCTCCCGGGCCCGGGGAGAGGGCCACGTATTTGTCACCGAGTAGGCCTTTGCTCCGGATGGAGGCGGTGGAGTCAGCGGGGATGTGGAAGTTCCTTTTCAGTTTGAGCTCCACGAGGGCGTAAAAGTCGGGACTGAGTGTGAGTTTTTCCACCGAACCCACGTGCACGCCGGCCACGGTGACGGGCGCTCCCTTGGTAAGGCCGCCCGCGTTGCTAAAGCGCGCCACCGCGGTGATAGAGTCGCCCGCGGGCAGGCTCTCGACCCCGTACCGCAGCGAGAAATACACCAGAATTGCGATTCCGGTGAGAACGAAAAGCCCGACGGCTTTTTCTAGTGGGGCGGAATGCATGCGGGGTGGATGGCTTCCTCAGGCCAAAGATGTGCGCAGCGCCTGAAGATTGTCACGGAATTTGCACAGCAATTCATCGCGCGCCTCCCCAAACTGCGCAGGTGTGCCGCAAAAACGCACCGCTCCGGCCTCCAGCCACAGAATGTGGGAGCTGACCACCAGCGCCTCCTGCACATCGTGGGTGACCAACACCGCCGTGAATTGCCGCTCGGTTTGCAGCCGCGCGATCATTTCAAACACCGCGTTGCGGCGCAGCGGGTCGAGCCCCGCTGTGGGTTCGTCGAAGAAAACAAGTTCCGGATCCGTCACGAGGGCGCGTGCCACTGCGAGGCGTTTTTGCATCCCTCCGGAGAGTTCCTCCGGGTATTTGTGCACGGCATCTCCGAGTTCCATGCGCTCGAGAATGGCCTGCGTTTTGGACTCCCACTCCGCGGCGGATCCGGTGCCCCGGGCGCGCAGCGGCAGCAGCACGTTCTCGCGTACGGTGACCGAATCAAAGAGGGCGTTGTGTTGAAAGACGTAGCTGGAGGCGGTGCGCAGTTTGCGAACCTGCGCGCTCCGGGCAAGGGATTCCCCGAGGTAAAGAACCTCTCCGGATTCAAACGGCAGCAGGCCGACGATGCAGCGCAGCAGCACGGATTTTCCCGTTCCGCTGCGTCCGAGAATGGAAACGATCCCCCCGCGCGGCACCTCAAAGCTCACCCCGGACAGGACCGCCTTGGATCCGAATTGCTTGTGCAGTTCGCGCACGCACAGCAGTGCCTGCGTGCCGCAGCGGGGCGCCGGATGCTCGGGTGTTCGCGCCGGAGATTGGGAAGCACGGCTCATACCATCCATGCGGTGATGACGTAGTCCGCGGCCAGAATTGCGATGCAGGAAAAGACCACGCCCCGCACCGTGGCGAGGCTCACGGCACGCGCCCCGGCGACGTTTTTAAATTCATGGGAGTGAAATCCCTCGAAGGCCGTGACGGTGATGGTGACGGTTCCGAAAACGAGCGCTTTGAGCAGGCACTCAATCACGTCGTGCGGGTGCACCGCCGCGTGCACCGTCGACCAGAACGCGTCCGAATCCTGGGGCGCAATGACACATCCCGAAATCCAGCCGCCCCATACGCCCACCATCACAAACGCGGAGGCGAGCACGGGAAAGATAAAGAGCGCGGCGAGCAGACGGGCTCCCACGAGGAACCCTTCCGCCCGGATGTCCATGAGTTCGATGGCGTCAATCTGCTCGGTGGCGCGCTGGATGCCTATCTCAGCGCTAAGGGCGGTTCCCGCTTGGGCTGCAATCATGAGGGCGGCGAGCACGGGGGCCAGTTCGCGGCAGAGGCTGAGGGAAACCAGCGTGCCGAGCATTTCTGTGGCGCCAAAGCGTGAGAGGACATGATGGCCCTGCAGCCCGAGAACCAGTCCGGTGAAGGTGGCCACCACGCAGATGACCGGTACGCAGCGGATGCCGATTTCGAAAACGGCCCGCACAAGACGCGCCCGCAGTGCGCCGCCCGCGCCCGCGTGGCGGACGGCGGAAAGACCAAACAGGGTTAGTTTTCCAACGCGCTGCACTCCGCCGAGAATGAGATGGCCGAGGTACTGCAGGTGCATGGGGTGTGATGGGTGCCGTGCCACCAGTGCGGGGCGGCCTGCCCGGGGTCAGAGCGCCTCAAGAAGGCGCGGGTGGATGTTGTCAAAGCCTCCGTTGGAGAAGACGGCGACCACATCGCCGGGGCGTGTCCATTCCTTCAGGCGCTGGATGATTCGCTCCACGTCGGCCTCGTAAAATGCCGGTTTTCCAGCGGCTTGGATGTTGCTCACAACGGCTTCGGGGTCGAGGCGGTTGTCTTCGGGGAGTTGTTCAAGGCGGGCCACCTGCGAAAGCACGACGCCGTCTGCCTCCGCCAGCGCGCGGGGAAGGCTTTGCTGGAAAACGGCGCGGCGCGTGGTGTTCGAGCGGGGCTCAAACACAGCCCAGATGCGTTTTCCGGGGTACTGATGGCGCATGGCCCGCAGGGTCTGCTCGATTGCCGTCGGGTGATGCCCAAAGTCGTCGATGACAGTGACTCCGCCTGCCGTGCCCCGCACTTCCTGCCGGCGCCGCACGCCCTCAAAGCGGGCCACCGCATCGCGGATGACCTCCGGTCCCACCCCGTAGAAGAGCGCCGCGCGAACGGCCATCGCCGCGTTGCGCACGTTAAATTCGCCCGGAATGGAAAGCGTGTAGCGCGTTCCCTCCAGGGTGAACTCGGCTCCGGTGCCGTACTGCGCGTCTTCGATGCGGGCGTCCGCGTCCGGAGCGAAGCCCACGCGGAGGACCGGTGCGCGCGAGGATGCGGCCACCTCCAGGGCATTGGCGTCGTCCGCGTTGACCAGCACGCACCCGTTTTGTGGCACCACGTTCAGCAGACGACGGAAGCTGGTTTTGATTTCCTCCAGATCCTTGAAGATGTCGGCGTGGTCGAATTCCAAATTGTTGATCACCACCAGTTCCGGCAGGTAGTGGAGGAACTTGGAGCGTTTGTCAAAAAACGCCGTGTCGTACTCGTCCCCCTCCAGCACGACATGCTGTGAGGCGTGCAGCGAACAGCCCTGACCGAGGTTTTTGGCAATGCCGCCGATCAGGTAGGCCGGATTCAGCCCCGCGCACTGCAGGATCCACGTGAGCAGCGAGGTCGTGGTGGTTTTGCCGTGGGTGCCCGTCACCACCAGGTTGTGGCGTCCGCTCAGGAAATATTGTTTGAGTGTTTCGGGCAGAGAAATATAGCGCAGGCGCCGGTTGAGCACCGCTTCCAGTTCCGGGTTCCCGCGGGAGATGGCATTTCCCACGACGATGAGGCTGGCGTGCGCGGGGATGTTGTCGGCGGCGTAACCGCTCCGGAGCACAATTCCCCGGGATTGGAGAAAGGTGCTCATCGGCGGGTACACGTCGGCGTCGGAGCCGCTAACGGAGTACCCGGCGGCTTGCATCGCAGCGGCGACCGCACCCATGGCGGTTCCGCAAATGCCTATGAAGTGAATGTGCTCGGTGGCGTTGGGCATGTGGGGTGGGGAGGACACCTCTACCGAAATCCCGCCGTTTTGCACAGGTTTCCACCAAATTTTCGCGCGCGGACGCGCCGGCCAAAATCAGAGTTCGAAGCGGCCGTTGACCAGACGCGTGATGTGCCGGGGATTGGCCTCCTGCAGTTCCTCGGGCAGCAGCGCGTCGGGAAAATTTTGGAAGCAGACCGGGCGCACCCAGCGCTGGATGGCGGCGGTGCCCACGCTCGTAAAGCGGGAATCGGTGGAGGCCGGAAACGGGCCGCCGTGCTGCATGGCATGGCAGACTTCCACGCCGGTGGGATAACCGTTGTACACGATGCGTCCCGCCTTGTGAACCAAGGCGCTGGCCAGAGGGCGCACATCGCGCACCTCATCCGGGGTTGCGTGAATGGTGGCGGTGAGTTGCCCGTTGATTTGCGTGGCCACTGCCAGCAGCTGCGCATAATCCTCCGCTTCCACCAGCAGCAGGTGCGGGCCGAAAACCTCCTCCCACAATTCCTGTCTGCGCAGGAAATTCGCGGCGGAGGTTTTCATCAAACTTGGATAGGCCGAGGCGGACTTCTCCTGCGCCCCCTTCTCCTCCGGGTTCACGAGCAGTTCGACCCCCTCAACCCGGCCTGTTCTGCGCAGGCCGCCCTGGAAGTTGGACTGGATTCCACCCGAGAGCATGGTGCCCAGTGATTGCTCGGCAAAAAGCTCGCGAATGCGCTGTTCAAACTTTTGGAAGGCGGGTCCGCCGACGGCGATCAACACGCCGGGTTTGGTGCAAAACTGGCCCACGCCCATAAGTGCCGAGTTTTTGATTCCCTCGGCCAGCGCCTCCGTGCGAGTACGCAGGGCATCGGGCAGCACAAAAACCGGATTCAGACTGCTGAGTTCTCCAAAAAACGGGACGGGTTCACCCCGGTTCTGGGCAACGGCAAAAAGCGCCATGCCGACGCGGCGCGATCCGGTAAATCCAATCGCCTTCGTGAGGGGATGCTTGACCAGCGCACGCCCTATTTCGGGGCCGCCGTGAAGCATCGAAAAAACGCCGGCTGGAAAATCGCACTCCAAGACTGCGGCGTTGATGGCTCGGGCGATCAGTTCGCAGGTGCCGGGGTGCGCGGGGTGCGCTTTGACAATGACGGGGCAGCCCGCGGCGAGGGCGCTTGCGGTGTCCCCGCCGGCGACCGAAAACGCGAGGGGAAAGTTGGAGGCCCCGAAAACCACGACCGGTCCGATTGGCACCAGCATGCGGCGCAGGTCGGGGCGCGGCAGCGGCTGGCGCTCGGGCAGCGCGGTATCGATGCGGCTGTCCACCCACGCGCCTTCGCGCAGGAGCGAGGCGAAGAGCCGAAGCTGGTTGATTGTGCGGGTGCGCTCGCCGCCGAGGCGCTCAAGGGGCAGGCCGGTCTCGGCGTGGGCGCGAGTGAGAAGGTCGTCGCCCAAACGCTGGATCTGCTCCGCGATAACGTCCAGCAGACGGGCGCGGTTGCCCGGGGATTGTTTGGCGAGGGCCCCCATGCAGCTCTCGGCCAGCTCGAGGGCGCGCTCCACCGCCGAGGGCGTCGCTTCTTCGAAAAACGGCTCCATCGGACTGAGATCCGCCGGGTTGATGGCGCGGAAGGTAACGCCCAGGCAGGAGACGGGTTCGCCTCCCAAAAAAGATTTTCCAGTGAGATTCATGGGTGGGATTTGAGCAGATTAAAAAGGGAGGAGACTCCGCGCACTGCGGGACGATTTCAAGCAATCGGGTTGGAAAGTACGCCCACTCCGTCAATGGAGATCTCCACGGCATCGCCGCTGTGCAGGGTAAAGGTGTCGGGCGGAACCATGCCCGTTCCTGTCATGAGGTACACGCCCGCGGGGAAGACGTTGTCGCGCAGAAGCCAGTCCCGGAGCTGGTCCGGGGTGCGCTTCATGTGGGCCAGGGAGGTTTCCCCCGAGTAGACGGCCTGTCCCTCCCGCCGAATCGTCATGCGGATTGCCGTCTGCGCCTCCAGGGGCGGGCGCACCACCAGCCCCGGCCCGAGCGCGCAGCAGTGGCTCCACACCTTGGCCTGCGGAAGATACAGCGGGTTTTCCCCCTCGATGTCCCGGGAGCTCAAATCGTTGCCAACGGTGTATCCAAAAATCTGACCCGCCGTGTTGATTGCGAGCGTCAACTCCGGTTCGGGCACGTTCCAGCGCGAATCCGAGCGCAGCTTCAGAGGCTGTCCCGGGGGCACCACCCGGTGCGGTGTGGCCTTGAAAAACAACTCAGGCCGGTCTGCCACGTACACCCGGTCGTAAAAAGTTTCTCCGCCCGCGTTTTTGGATTCCTCCATGCGGGCGTCCCGGGAGCGTAAGTACGTGACCCCCGCCGCCCAGACTTCCTGGGAACCGATCGGGGCCTGCAGCGGGGAGGGAATCGGGCAGGGTTCGGAGTGGGAGAGCGCCTCCAACAGCGCGCGGTGGGGGTGTTGTTCACGAAAGAGCGAGTCGATGCTCAATCCCTCAAGAAGCCGCGCCGCGACTCCGGTTTGGGCCACCAGTCCTCCGGACGAAGCATAGACAGTAATGGGGCAGTCTGAACTCATGCGGGCGGAGCCTATACGGCGGTTCCGGGTTTGAAAATAGCGGGTATGCGGCGGGATTTTGGTCGAATTACGCCGGGGCGCGCGCTACTGGGCTCGCAATGAATCCGCACTCGCCCTCCCCTTCCAAGGGTCTGGCGCCCTCTCCGTTTGCCGAGGAGGGCGTGTATGAAATTGTCACCCGGGGCAACGGGCCCGAGGGGAGCCTGCCCCTGACCGAAACACTTTTGCGGGAGGCGCCCAGCGGCGATCTTTTCGGGATGACCCAAAACGTGGGCATGGGGTGGAGCCCGGAGCAACTCGGGGGCAGGGAGGTCCTGATTTTGAGCACCCAGGGGGGCCTGCGCGGGGAGGACGGACGCCCCGTTGCACTGGGGTATCACACGGGGCACTGGGAGATTGGTTTGCAGGTGCGGGCTGCCGCGGATTGTTTGCGGGCGCAGGGGGCCATTCCCTTTGCCGCCGCCTGCTCGGACCCCTGCGATGGACGCACCCAGGGGACCCACGGGATGTTTGACAGCCTGCCCTACCGCAACGAT
>JBILWF010000097.1:0-7205 GCA_044370075.1 Chthoniobacteraceae bacterium
TTGCGACCGGTCTGCAGCCCTTCGCGGATGCGGTCGAACACGACGATGGTGTCGTTCACCGAGTAGCCGGCGATGGTCAGCACGGCGCCCACCGTCACCAGCGAAAGCTCCCGGCCCAGGAGGGCAAACACGCCGATGGTGATGGTGACGTCGTGGATGAGGGCCACCAGCGCCCCGAGTGCGAACGAAAACTCAAAGCGCACCGTCACGTACGCCAAAATTCCGAGCATACCGAGCAACAACGCAATGAGGGAATTGCGCGCGAGTTCGCCCCCAACCAGGCCCCCCACCCGCTCCACCTGCTCCACGCGGAATCCCGCGGAATCAAACTTCTGCTGCAGCGCCTGGGCGATTTTTTCCCCGGAACCCTGCGGGCCGCGGATGGTATAAAACTCCTTGGCGGCGGATTTTTCGATCTGCACGGCGACCTCGCCCATTTTGAGGGCCTCCACGCTGGCGCGCACCTCGCCGATGGGCGGCTTGGTCTGGGTGGCTTCCAGCACCACGCGGTCGCCGCCCTTGAAGTCCACGCCGAAGTTTTTCTCCCCGCGCAGCGCGAAAATTCCCACCGAACTGAGGATCACGAGCACCGAGAGGGTGACAGCCGTTTTGCGGCGGCCGAGGAAGTCAAAGTTTGCCGAGACCAGCAACCCGCCCATGCTGACCGAACGCAGCCAGCCCGCGTGAAGGGCCCAGCTAAAGAGGTTGCGGGTGACCACAAGGGCGGTGAAGAGGGTGGCGACAATGCCGATGACCAGCGCCACGGCAAACCCCTTGACGGGTCCCGTGGCCTTCCAAAAGAGGATGAGCGCCGTGATGAGGGTGGTGATGTTGGAGTCGAAAATGGCGGGGAAGGCCTTTTCAAAGGCGGCATCCACGGCGGCGGCGAGGGAGCGGCGCTCCTGCATTTCCTCGCGCAAGCGTTCATAGATGAGGACGTTGGCGTCGATGGCCATGCCCAGTGTGAGAATGATCCCGGCGATGCCCGGCAGGGTGAGCACGGTGCCAAAAAGCGCCATCGATCCAAACAGCAGGATCACGTTGGCCACCAGGGCCAGCGCGGCCACCACCCCGCTGAAGCGGTAGTAGAGCAGCACGCAGCAGAGCGTCATGGCGATGCCGAGCACACCGGAAAACACCCCGCTGTGGATGGAATCCTCCCCGAGCGAGGCGGAAGCGGTGCGCTCCTCTTCGATGACAACGGGGGTCTGCAGGGGGTTTTCCAGCACGCTGGCTAGGTTGCGCGCCTGCGCCTCGCTGAAATCGCCCGTGATGGAGGCGTTGCCGCCGGTGATGGGTTCGTTGATGACCGGCGCGCTCACCACCTTGCCGTCGAGCATGATCGCAAACCGGCGCCCCACGTTTTCCTGAGTCAATTTCGCAAACGCACCGGCTCCCTCGGAGCTGAACTTCAAACTCACCCCCCAGCCCCTCGTGTCAAAGTAGGCGCTCGCGCCCGCCACCATGGTGCCGGGGATGTCGGCCTTCTTTCTCACATACAGTTTTTCCTCCATCTCCTGGCCGCGCCGTTCGTCCTTGAGCACCTCCAGACGGTAGGCGGGATCGGGCGGGACCTGGCCCAACTCGATGGCCTGGCTCTGGGGATGCACCAGTTTGAAGTCGAGCTTGGCCGGCTTGTAGAGCTGCTCCCGCGCCTCCTCCAGCTTGCCCGTGTTCATCCCGGGAATCTGAACCAAAATGCGGTCCTCCCCCTGCGGGGCAATGAGGGGTTCGCTCGTGCCCATCGAGTCTACCCGCTTGCGGATGACCTCCTTGGCCTGGTCGAGCATTTCCGGCGTGATGGGCCGCACAACCCCCGCTTCATCCGGCTCCGCCTTCAAGCGGACCAGGAAGGAAGTGCCCCCCTTCAAATCCAGCCCGAGCGGGATGTTTTGTTCCGGGGGATAGGCGGCGGCCAGCGCCAGCGCCACCACCAGCACGCTCAAAAAAGAACCCAGCGCGCGTTTTACGCGCTCGCCGTCCGCCAGAAAATACCAGCCGAACAAGCCCGCCAGCAGCAGTCCAACAAAAAAGGTCAAAACAGGATTCATGGGGTGAAGCAGCTTACAGCATTCGGGTTCGGGGGGAAAACGCGGAGGCGGGAAAACCAACCGCGCCAGAGAAAGGGAGGGCCTAGGCTTTTTCGAGCTTCGCTTCCTTGATCACGGAAACAATGGCGCTTTTGTCCACCTCGATGCGCACGTTGTCAGCGATCTTAAGGGAAAAGGTGGGGCCGTCCTTTATATTGGCCACCATGCCGTGGATGCCCCCGGAGATGACCACCGCATCGCCCGTCTGCAGGGCGCTGATCATGTCGGTGAGCTTCTTTTGTTTCAGCTGCTGGGGACGGATCATGATGAAGTACATGATGGCGAATACGCACACCATCATCACCACCGGCGACAACTGCTGCTGGAGCGTGGGCTGCACGCCACCCGCAGCCGGCGCCGCCTGGGCTACACTCAACATCGAACACACCATGATTGAAACGTTCATAGGACAGGTCCAAGAGCTCTAAACCGCCTCCGTTCTCACCCGGGACGGGGCTGCGGAGGTTACGCAGGAAAACACCCTTGTCCAAGAATTTCACGGCCATCCCCCGCCGCACCGCCCGGCGCACGCCGGTGGCGTTTTTTAACAAAGGATTGCCGTCCCCGGACAAGAGCCCGCCCCCGCTGCGCAGTACAGTTCCCAAAGCCCCGCCCCCCTCATGTCCCCAAACCCCGCCTCCCTGCTCGTCCACAACGGAACCCTTTTTGACGGAAACGGCGTCCCCGGCATCCCCGACGCCGCCGTGCTGGTGGAGGCGGGGCGCATCGTCTACGCCGGCCCCCGCGCGGGGCTGCCCCCCACCGAAACACGGGATCTGCTGCGCGTCGACGCCTTGGGCGGCACCATCCTCCCCGGGCTGGTGGAGGCGCATTTTCATGCGACCTATTTCAACGTCGAAAAACTCGAGGATCTCGACATCAAATATCCCGTTGAATTCGTCACCCTGCAGGCGGCGGTCAACTGCCAGCTCGCGCTCGAATGCGGCTACACGGCAGCGCGCTCGGGGGGCTGCCTCTTCAACTGCGACGTCTGGCTCAAAAACGCCATCGAACAGGGCCTCATCCCCGGCCCCCGTCTGGCCTCCAGCGGACGCGAAATCTGCAGCATGGGCGGGCTGATGGATTGGAACCCGGATTTTCGCAAAATCGGGATGGACGGACTCGTGTTTTGCATCAACGGGGTGGAGGAGGCGCGGCGCGCGGTGCGCTCGCTGGTGAAGGACGGCGTGGAGTGGGTCAAAACCTACCCCACCGGGGACGCCGCCTGGCCGGATGTAAACGACCACCACACCCTGTGCATGACCTTTGAGGAAATGGCCGCCGTCGTCGCCACCGCCCACAACCACAAACTCAAGGTCACGGGTCACTGCCGCGCCACCGAAGGAATCAAAAACGCGCTGCGCGCCGGATACGACTCCCTCGAGCACGGCACCTTTCTGGACGAAGAGGGCCTCGAGTTGCTGCTGCAGCGCGACGTGCCCGTGGTGCCGGGGCTGTATTTCGAAAAAGCCAGCGTACTCCACGGCAAGGATTTCGGGCTCTCCCAAAAGGTCATCGACGGCCATCAGGAAACCCTCGAGGGGGGTGCGGAAAGCTGCCGCAAAATCCTCAAAGCCGGGGGCCGCCTCGGCATGGGCGGCGATTACGGTTTTGGCTGGAATCCACACGGCCACTACGCGCGGGAACTGAGCTTTTTTGTGCGCGACGTGGGCATCGACCCGCTCACCGTCCTGCGCTGCGCCACACGCACGGGCGCGGAACTCCTCGGCCGCAGCCACGAGATCGGCACCCTCGAGGCGGGCAAACTCGCCGACATCCTCGTCGTCGAAGGCAACGTCGCGGCGGACATCACCCTGCTGGAGGACCGCCGCAATTTCGTCGCCGTCATCCAAAGCGGCCACATCCGGGCCGGCCGCCTCGCCGCCCGCCGCGAAATTCCCATGCCCTGCGACCCGCGGCTTGCATGACCCCGGAGCTGCTCACGGAGTGGCTGGAGGGCGACCCGCGCCTGCGCGTCTATCGCCGCCCGGGCACGGGCCCCACGCTGCTGCTGCTGCACGGCGTGCTGCGGTGCGCCGCCGATTTCGCGCCTCTGCTACCCCTGCTGGATCCCGCATGGAACCTCGTGCTGCTGGACCACCGCGGCCACGGCGCCTCCGCGCGCGCCGGGGAGTACCGGGTTTCCGACTACTGCGCCGACGCGCTCCGGCTGGTCGATCATTTGGGAACCGCGGGGCTTCATGTCTACGGCCACTCCCTCGGAGCCATGGTCGCCGCCCATATCGCTTCCGAGCGGAACGTGCGCACCGCAGTGCTGGAGGATCCGCCCTTCTCGAGCATGGGCACGCGCATCCACGGCTCTTCATGGCACGCGCTTTTTGAAGGCATCCGCACCGTCGCACACGCGGGCGGCCCGGAGGCCGCTCTTTTGGCGGGCTTGAAACAGATCCCCATGCCGCAGCCCGGCGGCGGTTCCCTGCCCCTGGGCGCGCTGCGGGACGAGGAGGCGCTGCGCTGGAGCGCCGCCTGTTTGACGCGGGTGGATCCCGCGGTTCTCGAGCCCCTCGTGCACGGGGTCTGGTTGTCGGGCTGGACGTGGGAGGGGATTCTCGCGCGCAGCCGGGCCAAAGTCATTCTTTTGCAGGGGGATCCTCTTGCGGGAAGCGCCCTGTCCGCGGAGGACGCCCGGACCGCCGGTGCGCAGTCGCCCGGGTGCGAGACGCTGTTTTTTGCCGGTCAGGGCCACCAGCTGCACTGGGGCGCCGCGGCGGCCATCGCGCGCCGGCTCCAGCGTCTGCTGGAGGAAAGTCAGCCGTCTCCACCCGGCGGCGGCCCGTCTCCCGGGGCGGCAGCCTGAGCGCACGGGGCGGCCCCGCGACACGCCCAAGGAAAACGCGCGTGCCCGCGCCGGATATCGATCCAGCCCAAAGAAAACCTCCCCCCGCGTCATCTACCTTGCGTATGGAAACCTCCCCGCTCCGCCCCGCCCCCCGTCTTTCCCGCCGCGCGATGCTCACGCAGTGTTCCCTCGGCTTCGGCGGCCTGGCGCTCAGCCACCTGGCCTCGGCGAAATCCGCGTCCGCGCCCGCGCCCGGAGCCATTCCCCGCCGCACGGCCCGGGTCGACAGCGTGATTTTGTGTTACATGAGCGGCGGGTTTTCCCACGTGGACTCGTTTGATCCCAAGCCCGAGTTGAACCGGCGCGCCGGCCAGCCCATGCCCGTGCCCGTGCAGCCCACGATGTTCAACAACAACGGCAACATTTTCCCGAGCCCGTGGAACGCCGCACCGCGCGGGCGCAGCGGGCTGGTGCTCACCGACCTGTTTCCGCACCTGGCCGAATGCGCAGACGACCTCACCATCCTCCGCTCGATGACCACCAAGGTGAGCGAACACGCCCAGGGCAATTACCTCTTCCACACCGGATTCCAATTCATGGGGCACCCCAGCGCCGGGGCCTGGGTCAGCTACGGGCTGGGCGCGCTCAACGAGGATTTGCCCTCCTTTGTCGTCCTCCAAAGCGGCGGCGCCTCCCTTCCCCACGGCGGCGTCGGCGTCTTCGGCTCCGGATACCTGCCCGCCCAGCACGAGGCCTCCATCCTCAAGGCGGACCGGGGCGCTGCCCTCGATTTCATCCAGCCCGCGCAGGCCGACGCAGAGCAAAGGCAGCAGCTCTCCTTTGTCAAAAGCCTGGACACGGCCTTCCTGCAGGAGGCGCCCGATGCGCGCGTCGCGGCCGCCATCGCCAACTACGAAACCGCCTACCGCATGCAGACCGCCGTCCCCGAGTTGTGCGATCTCGCCGGCGAATCCGAAGCCACCCAGCGCGCTTACGGCCTCCAGTCCGAAGACAAGCTCACCGCCGCGTACGGCCGGCAGGCACTGGTGGCGCGCCGGCTCGTGGAACGGGGCGTGCGCTTTGTCGAACTCAGCTGCCTGAGCGCCGGTATCGGCGCGGGCGGCGGGGGCAATCCGTGGGATCAACACGGCAAAATCAAGGACGGCCACGGCGCGATGGCCCGCCAGGTCGATCAGCCCGTCGCCGCCCTCATCCGCGACCTCAAACAACGCGGACTGTTCGAGCGCACCCTCCTTGTGTTCGCCGGCGAGTTCGGGCGCACCCCCTTCTCCCAAGGCGCGGACGGACGCGATCACAATCCCATGGGCTTTTCGGTCATGCTGGCCGGAGGCGGCCTCAAACGCGGATTCGCCTACGGCGCCACGGACGAGCTGGGCTACTATGCGGTAGATCGCATCACGACGGTGTACGACCTGTGGGCCACCGTCCTGCACCAACTCGGCCTCGACCACGAAAAGCTCACCTACCGCTTCGGGGGCCGCGATTTCCGGCTGAGCGACGTGCACGGCAGGGTGCTCACGGACATTCTCGCGTAATCCCGGGCGGCGGAGCGTGAGCAGACGTCCATCTCGGTCTCCCGAAGAGCCGCCAACCCCTGTGCTATAAAGGCCCGCCGCGTGCCCTCTGACTTCATCTCCGCCGGACGGCCCGCCCCCTGGAGTCCCCCCGTCATGCGCACTGAATCCGGTCCAGGACAGCCCCCCGGGCGACCAATTTCCGCGCGCGAGCGACGGGGTGCCCGCGGATTACCAGCCGAGGATGGAGAGAAGGGCCTCGACTGTCAGTTTGTGATGAGCTGCCACCGGCTTTAGTATACCGCCCAGCAAGGTTCCGACCTTCAAAGGACTATGGTGGGGTATCGTCACGGAATGCACACCGTTCTGGGTGGTCATCAAACGCATGTGCGAACCGCTCCGGCGCACAATCTGGTAGCCCAGCGCTGCAAGTGCTCAAGCCAGTTCTCTGGCGTCAATGCTCCGTGGAACCTTCAAGCAATAAGCACTTCGTCCCGAACAAAATGAAGACGGATAACACGCGGGATTTCTCCGGCAGCCCCATCTCCGAAATGGCAGTGAACCGCGTCCTTAATCATCGCACGAAGCTCTTCAACGCTTTCTGCCTGTGTCACGATCGAATGCCCGAGACAAGTGGCTACGAATCCCTCATCTATCTCGTCTTCAAGTATTTAAAAAAGGACCTCTTTCATTTCAATGGGCTATGTTACTTGGCTTCTACCCTAGCGTAATCGGCACAAGATGGTTTCACTTTTCGACTTTTTTCGGGGTAATTCTCGG
>JBILWF010000001.1:0-19284 GCA_044370075.1 Chthoniobacteraceae bacterium
ATCAATCGCGAGAAAAAGCAGACTCATATAAATATCGGGCGGATGCACTCAGCGGGGAACCGCCGCGCGCAGAGCTATTTTCATCTCAGCCACGGGAGCCGGACGATGGAACCAAATTTCAAACGCGAGTGCTCCCTGATGAAGCAGCATGGAAAGGCCGTCGGAAACCTGAGCGCCGGCCGTTTCCGCATCCTGCAAAAGTCTCGTTTTGCGGCTGTAGATGGTATCGTAGACCCGCAACTCGGAATGCAACGCGGCGGCTGGGAGCGGGGAGGGATCCCCAGCCTGCATTCCAACCGAAGAGCATTGCAGAATAAGATCGGTCTTCTGCAGGGCGTCGGCAATACGAGCATCCTGGGAGTGGAAGCATTCGATGTGGATCCCGCCTGTCGCATCGCCCCGTTCGCGGGCGTGCTCCCGTATTTCGTCAGCCAGCGCCCGTGCCTTTGAAAGGGTCCGGTTTACAAGCAGGATGGCGGGGCATTTTTCCATTCCGCATTGAAGTGCCACAGCCCGGCCTGCACCACCGCCCGCACCCGTGACGAGAACCCGGCATGCGCGCAAATCCGTTCCAAAGTCCTCCCGCACGGCCGTTGCAAGCCCCGGGCCGTCCGTGTTGAACCCGACCGAAATTCCCTCGCGAAAAGCCACGGTATTCACCACGCCTAGACCGCGTGCATGCGGATTAATCTGATCCAGCAACGGAAGAATCGCGGCCTTGTGCGGGATCGTGAGATTCACGCCCAGAAAATGAAGCCGGTTGAGCAATGCGAGGGCCTCAGGCAGTTCACTGGGTGTGATGTGTAGCCGGATGTATTGGTACGGCAGTCCGTGATACCGGAGCGCCGCGTTGTGCATGGGAGGCGAAGCCGAGTGCGCTACGGGGTCGCCGAGCACCGCAAGAACGCTTCCGCGCGGACGCGTGGAGGGATCCGCATTCCACATGCGGAGGTCGTGCAGCGTGAAAACCGAGGGGAGTGACATCGGCGGCGGGGTTTCACCTAGTTTTTATTATCCCTACGCAGCCGCGAGAGGGAGCGTTCACGGCCCAGAATTTCAAGCATTGGGAAGAGACTGGGCCCTCCGGATCTGCCGCTGACTGCCACCCGCACGGGAAGGAGCAGGCTGTTCGGCTTGATGCCAAGCCCAATTGCAGTTTCCTTGAGCAGGGCCTCCAGCGTTTCTGCCGTCCAGTCAGGTGCGGTGGAAAAGGCGTCGGCGAGCGTCCCGAGGTGCGCGGAAATGTCGGGAGCAGCAAAGGCTTTGGCTGCCGCTGCAGAATCGGTTGGAAACTCGTCCTCAAAAAAGAAGCCGACGGCGCCGGGCAATTCGGCCAGCGTTTTGACTTTGTCTTTTACGAGCACCAGAACGCGCGGCAGGGATTCATTCTGGAGGTGTGGAAAGTTTTTGCCCTCGAGGAAGGAAAACGCCCGTTTGGCGAAATCGTCCGGCGCCATGTGCAGGATGTACTGGCCGTTGAGCCAGAGACATTTTTCGATGTCAAACTGCGCATTTTTACGGTTCACCTTTGCGAGGTCAAACAGACCCAAGGTGTCGGCCAGCGAAAGTTCTTCCCGGCCGTCTTTCGGAGACCACCCCAGTAGAGCGAGATAGTTGCGTACGGCTTCCGGAATGTATCCGTTGTCGATGTAGCTCGTGATGCTTGCTCCTTCGTCCCGCTTGCTCATTTTTGAGCCGTTTTTATTCAGAATCAGCGGAATGTGCGCGTATTGCGGGGGCTGCCTGCCGAGCGCGGTGAAAAGCTCGAGGTGCTTGGGGGTATTGGACAGATGATCCTCCCCGCGAATCACGTGGGAGATGCCCATTTCGATGTCATCCACCACGTTGACGAAATGAAAGATCCATGAACCGTCCGGCCTGCGGATGGTCATGTCGGGATGAGTTTCGGCATTGCCTAAATCAAATGCGATGTTTCCGCAAATAATGTCGGGAACGGTCACCGTTTGGCGCAAGGAACGGAAGCGCCAGGCGCCCTGATCTTCATACAGGTGTCCGGCTCTCAGGAGTGTGGTGAAGTAACGCTGATAAATCTCTTCGCGCTGTGATTGAAAGTAGGGTCCGGACGGACCTCCCTTTAGAGGCCCCTCGTCCCAATCCAGACCCAGCCATGAAAGTCCTTCGAGAATCACCTGAACCGCCGCCTCGGTGTTCCGGGCCTTGTCGGTGTCTTCGACGCGGAGAATGAATTTACCCCCGCAGTGGCGCGCGAAGAGCCAGTTAAAAAGGGCGGTTCGTGCACCCCCCACATGCAGGTAACCCGTAGGGGACGGGGCAAAGCGGACGCGGACTTCGGAATTCATGGGCAAGGGAACAGCGTGCGAATCGCATGCTTTGGGCGCGAGCAAAAACCCGTGGTTCGCGTGCCGTTCCGCCGCCGCGGTGTTCAGGCGCTCTCGGGAAGAAAGGTTGGAAACGCGACCCCGTGTGCTGGTCCCGCAGGGGGTATGCTTTGGGCCGCATGGAGTTCAATGTTGCGCCCCCCCCATTTGTAGAGTGTGCAAACCAAACCGGAGGCGGTCGAGGGCACGAGAATCACGCTGTCCAGCCCGCGACGCGCATCCAAGGCCCGCCAAGCCAGTGACGCTGCGACATTTTCGTTTTCCGCGACCCCGGGGCCGATCATTCCCCAGTCCGCGTTATGGCTGGAGGCGAGGACTCCGTTGAGGGAACCGGACGGCGTCTCCGACACCCAGACTTTCCAGCTGCCGCTCGGATTTGCGAGGAAGAAGGCATAGTCTTTAGCGCGTCGGATGCCTTGAAGAGAGAATTCAAGCTCCGCAATGACTTCGCTTTCTTGAGGGCGAGCGAGTCGGATGCGATCTGAATGAGGGGGCGCAGAAACCGCAATCCCATCTTTCGGTACGCTCAGGGCGATGTCTTGGTATATTGTGTGTGGCACCAGTCCCAGTCGGGAGTAGAGGGAGAAGGAATCCAGATTCAGAAGGCTTGAAACCAGTCTCAGCGGTTTTTGATCACGCCGTGCACGATCCAGAGCGCTCTGCATTAGCGTTTTAGCAATCCCCTTTCCAACAAAGTCCGGATCGGTTGCAAGGATTCCTACAGCTACGTGAGTTTCACGGGGATGCACAAAGCAGATGCCCACCAAACGGTTGGAAGTATCGAAAGCCGCCAGTTCCTCCCCCGGGTCCAGAGCTGCGTACATTTCGGGAAAAAGCAGGAAGGGGCGCGCGCTATCTCCGAAGCGATATCCCTGCCGCAGATGTTTTTCGTACCATGTCTTGAGGGAACGGTGCAGGAGCAGAGCGGCCTCTTCGTGCCGGCTTTGGGGTAGTCGCCGGATGGCAAAGGAATGAGCCATGACAGGGGCAAGGATTCTTTCATTAAAAACCGGACGTTCAGTCCAGAAAGATGGTCTCGTTGGAAAGCAACAAGACCTGACAGAGAGTCTCCCAGCGCGAAAGAGGAGCGTTTTGAGGGCTGGAATGATTATGGGCGGGGCTGTTGATATGGCGCAGGGACAACTCCATTTCGCGGGGGCTGGGAGGCCTTTGAAAAACAAACTCAAAAAGCTTTTGAATGCGCTCCGAAGGATCGGCATCTGGCAACCGCTTCGAGAGCGCCTTTGCGCGTTCCACGGCAAAATCATTGTTGAGGAGAAACAGCGCCTGCTGCGGAACTGTGGTTTGGAAACGTTCGGCTGTGGAGGTGTCAGGATTTGCGAAGTCAAAGGATCGGAATACGGAGGGAAGATCCTGCCTGTCCACAAATCCATACACGGTTCGGCGCAGGGGAAAGGGCGCCTTTGTCAAACTGACGGGACGTCCGCCCTGGGTGAAATCCGCTTGACCGCTTGCCACGATCAGCGTGTCTCGCAGGGACTCGAAAGTGAGCCGTTTGCGGCTCATGCGGTGCACCAGCGTATTATCTGGATCAAGTTCGTCCGCAGCTGGATGACTTTGCGAGGATAACCGGTACGCGTTGGAGGTTACCAAACTAAGAATGAGTTTTTTGGTCGACCAGCCCTGTTCCATGAAGTCGAAAGCGAGCATGTCGAGGAGCTCGGGGAGCGCGGGGGGCGGTGTACGAATTCCGAAATCAGCGGGTGTCGAAACCAGGGGTTTTCCAAACAGAAGTCCCCAAATGCGGTTGACGTAGACGCGGGCAGTCAGCGGGTTGTTTTTGCTCGCGATATCGCGGGCGAGTTCCAAGCGACCGCTGCCTCTCTGGTATGCCAGACCCCCATCGGTACTAAGCACCGTGAGGAAACGGCGCGCGACAGGAGCCCCCGGGTTGCCAGGGTTGCCCCGTACAAAAACGGTGGCATTGGCGGGCTTTGCTTTGTCCCGCAACACGATCGCCCTGTCGGGAGCGCCCGGGTGGGTGCCATCCAAGACTTCCACGGTCTCCATGAGTTTTTGTTTGCGTTCCAAAAACCTCCGCGAAAAGGCTTTTTCGACCTCCGGAAGAGTGAGGCCGAGCGGGCCTCCGTCGCGCTCCATCCATTGGCGGAGTGCTTCCCTGCCGGCATCGCTCAGGGAATCCGGGCCGGGTTGTTTTTGTTTTTTGGCTGCTGCCTCGCACAGACGAAATTCGTCGTCCACCGAGAGCAACGCCTTTTGATATGCGGATGCCACGGCGTCGATGTCCGGAGGGACGGCGTCTTGCAAAGCGGCCAGAAGAGCGGGATTCCATCCCTCCCGCGCGGAATGGACTTTAATTTGCGCGAGGAAGGCGGATCCAAAGGTGTCGGGTGTCTCTCTCGCGCAGAGCAATGCAATCCGCCATGGGCCCAGAATGGGGTGATGTGTTTCCGCTGCCTGCACGTCGCCCCGCCATTTTTGGAATGGCAGCAGAGTCAGTCCCCGTTCGGCGAGAAGGTTGTCCAAATTAGCCGGGGGCTGGTTTTCGCAATCGCGGACGGCGAGGAGATATTTAGCAGTTTTCTCCCGCGTAATTCGATTTAGGGCACGAGCTTCCGCGCGCAGGCCTTCCTCTGCGATCGCGAGTTTTTCTGCTCGTTGAGCCAGATAATCCGTTCGGTCAGGATTGTCGGCACGCTCTCGGATGACGACGGGTTCCCTGGGAACCTCGCAACTGTTGAAGATCCCGTAGAGTGCGTAGTAGTCTGTTGTCGGGATGGGGTCAAACTTGTGGTCGTGGCAGCGTGAGCAACTCACCGTGAGACCGAGGAGGCCCCGTGTAACAACGTCGATGCGGTCATCAATGATGTCGTGCGGATTGTTGAGGAAGGTGCGCCCGAGGGTCAGGAATCCGAGGGCCGGATGTTTTTCGAGGCGGTCGGGTTCGAGGATGTCGATGGCGAGTTGTTCTTGGATGAATTGATCAAAGGGTTTGTCTTCGTTGAACGCGCTTATGACATAATCGCGGTATGCGTAGGCGTAGAGAAACCGGGGGTCTGAAGTGATGGGGACGGGCACGCCGCGCGTGTCTGCGTAGCGGGCAATATCGAGCCAGTGGCGGCCCCATTTTTCTCCAAACCGGGGGGAGTTCAAATACCGCATCGCCAAGGTGCGCAGGGATTCCTGTGTTGGGTTGGCGGTAAAGGATGCCACCTCCTCCGGGCTGGGGGGCAATCCGGTTAGGTCATAACTGAGCCGGCGGATGAGTGTCCGGGGATCAGCCTCCTCCGCGGCGGGGACACCCTTTTTTCGTCGCGCTTCATTCAAGATTGCATCAACGGGATGCTCTGTGATTGCGGAAACTGCGAGTGCCTGCGGGCGGTTGACGGGCGTGAAGGCCCAGTGGGCGCGTCCATCCACCGCCTTGCCCACAGTCGGGGGGACTGGGGACGCGGAGGCGGGTCGGGGATCTGGCGCGCCGCGGCGAATCCATTCCTCCAGCGGTGCCAGCGTCTCGTCCGAAAGACGGGGCTTTTTGGGCGGCATATGGAGCTCGGAATGCTCATGGCGTGCTGCCAAAACGAGCAAACTTTTGGAGGGTTGGCCGGGAACCAGAGCGGGTCCGCTATCGCCGCCTTTGAGCAGTAAATCGCGGGAGTCCATTGCGAGGCCGCCCTTGGTTTTACCCTGCTGCGCGCTATGGCACTCGATGCAGTGGTCGCCCAAAAACGGGCGAATGCGTTTTTCAAAAAACTCCGCGTCATCGGGGGAGACGTTGTTTTGGCTCGGATGCGCTTTCTCAGCCGGAAAAAGCGTCGTCAGGAGGCAAAGGGCGAGGGACAAGATTCTCATGCGAGCACTTCGCGGATGACGTTTCCATGCACGTCTGTGAGGCGGAAGTCCCTGCCCGCGTGGTGGAAAACAAGTTTTTCGTGGTCAAATCCCAGAAGATGAAGGATGGTCGCGTGGAGGTCGTGCACGTGAACTGGATTTTCAATGGCGCGGAATCCGAACGGGTCGGTTTGTCCAAATGCGAACCCCGCTTTAACGCCCCCTCCCGCCATCCAGATGGTGAATCCGTGGTGGTTGTGGTCGCGCCCGTTGGTTTTGCCGGCATTCGCCCCCGGCAGGGGAAGTTCCACAACGGGGGTGCGTCCAAACTCCCCTCCAAAAATCACGAGGGTATCTTCCAGCATGCCGCGCTGTTTAAGGTCGACGAGGAGCGCGCCGAGTGCCTGGTCACAGTCTCTGGCGAGTCTGCGATGATTCACTTCAATGTCATCGTGACTATCCCAAGGCTGACCCGGGCCGTGCCAGATTTGAACGAAACGCACGCCCCGTTCCAGGAGCCGTCGTGCCGTGAGGCACTGGCGGCCGTGAAGCCCGGGTCCGTAAAGGTCGCGCATGGACTGCGGCTCTCGGTTAATATCGAACGCGTCCGTTGCCTCGACCTGCATTCCAAAAGCGAGTTCAAAGGACTGGATGCGCGCTTCGAGTGCTGCATCGCCGGGGCGGGCCGCTCTGTGTTGCTGGTTGAAAGCCTGGAGCAGATCGAGTACCTCGCGCTGACCAGCGGAATCCAGATGCCGGTTGCGCAGGTTCTCCACCAACTTCTCAGTTTCGGAATGCTGCATGTCAACATGCGTGGCTTGGAGAACGCCGGGAAGGAAACCGGAGGTCCAGTTGGGTGCGCCTCCGGTCGGGTATCCTTTGGGGCAGAGGGAGATAAACCCCGGAAGGTTTTGATTCTCAGTGCCGAGGCCGTAGGTGACCCATGCTCCCAGGCTGGGCCGGGGAAGCCGCGCTTCTCCACAGTTCATCAGCATGAGAGAGGGCTCATGGTTTGGAACATCGGCCTGCATCGAGCGGATAAACGTCAACTCATCGGCGCACTGCGCGAGATGCGGGAAAATCTCGCTGATTTCGAGTCCGCTTTGTCCGTGCCGGGAAAACGAGAAGGGTGAGCCGAGGAGCGTTCCGGTTTTGCGTTCAGTTTTGAGGTTGCCGCTTGGGAGCGGTTTTCCGTGCATCCGGGTCAATTCGGGCTTGGGATCAAACGTATCGACTTGCGAAGGGCCCCCGTTGGCAAAGAAATGGATGACCCGTTTTGCGCGGCTAGGAAAGTGACCGGGTTTAGGCGCGAGGGGGGATGCAAATACCGGCTTGGGATGAGCACTGGCATCCAACTGCCCAAGGACAGCTGCGAGGCCGACCATTCCAAATCCGGCGCCACAGCGGGCGAGGAACTCTCTTCTGGAAAAGTGGGGGTTCGTTAATGTGTGTTTGGGCATGGGTATGTCCGGGACGGCGCGGGAATTTCCAGTATCTCCCGGTACGGCAAATGATGCCTTTCAACGAAAGGAAGCGTCCATGGAAAAACCAAGGGATGCTTCGCCGCTTTTTTGGTGTGGGCCACTGCAAATTGGAGTGGTTGCCGCGAATGGCTCCGGGAGGCGGTTTTTAATGGGGAGCAAATACGGGCACTCCCCGGCGCAGGGGGGCGTTCGGAATTTCAGAGGCGCCTTCTGCGGATTCAACCGGGGGAACATGGCGTATCACTTCCGCCTCGAGTTGAATGCGGGGAAGGGAGAAAATGAAGAAGTTGCGCTCCGAAGATTCCACGGATTGCTTTTGGAGGGCGATGGTCGAGTCGGAAACATCGCGACCGATGTGTGAGTAGAGGGACGCTCGGGCCTTTTCCTTGGAGGGCAAAATCAATTTGACGAGGCCGAAAAGAGTTAGCCCGTTGCTTTGGCCGGATGCGCGAAACGGAGCGGTTTCCTGATTTGCGGGGGGCGGCAAGGATGCCGGGGGCGGAGCGGGTTGAAGCTGCTGAACCCGCGATGGTGTCTTGCGTGGGTTGGTCGAAGTGCAGGCTTGGAACAGCAGGAGGGAGGTCAGCCAAACTGCAAGGAGTGGTGTGAGGCGATGATGCATGGACGATTCAGAAATGGCTTCTATCCGTTTGCCGGGGACGGGCCGGCCTCCGATGCGTTATCGGGGGCAAGCGCGGTGTAATTCGGGCGCAGAAGCGCTTCGGGATGGGAGGTATCGGTTGGAGCCAGTCCGGGCCAGCCGCTGCCTGAGCGGGCCGCATGCCGAGCGAAGTCCCCGAAGTTCGCGTTTGCAGTGAACTCGGCGTATTCGACGAGGATGTCGTAGGCGCCCGGACGCGAAAGCAGTTTTACGACGATTGGGATGAGGTCCAAGAGGAAAAGCGTGCCAAAAATTACGAGAAACTGGAACACGCCCGCCGCCCAGCGAAAGCGCAGTTTTGCGTCCTCCGGCATATCAGGCGGGGGTAGAAAAATGACTTTGTAGAGACCGATGGTCTCTTCCATCGGGTCAAAGATGCCCTGTATTTTTTGTGTGATTCGGTTGATTTGGGGCAGAAAGTTTTCGTCATGCCGCTTTTGAGCGCGGGCCTGTTCGGACTCCAGAGCCTCGGCATGCTGGTCGAGTTTGCGCATGCGTTGGGAGTGAACCTGGCGAGAGCGCTCGATTTCGGCGGTGAGAGAGGCGAGCTTTTCCTGACGCTGTTTTTCACGGGAAGCGGCTTCTTCGACGAAAGCGCTGCGGCGTTTGGACAACGAATCGAGGTAGTTGTTCCGGTCGGTGAGCCGTGCGCGGGCTATGGAATCCCCCGCATTTTCGAGTTCTCTCGCCGCGAGTTTGTACGCTGTTTCCAGGCGGCGGATTTCGCTTTCGACCTTTGCGTCCCGGCTGCGCATGTCTTTGACGCGCGGTCCGGAGCCGGCTTTTTTAGGCTCGGGATAAAACTCGTTGGGGAGCCCCAATTCTTCGCGCGCAATTGCCTCCACCAAACGCCGGTGCATGGTTTGTTGGCTTTCGAGTTCGTTTTTGAGGAGTTCTACGTTCTCCCGAAGGGCATCCGTTTTTGAAATCAGGTTGAGTGTCGATCCTGAGGCGGGTGCCACAAATTCGGGAGCGGAAGCGCGTTTGCGTTCCTCCTCCATTTTTTCATCCGCATACACCTCCGGATTGATTTGGGAGCGCTCCAGAGCGGGCAACTCGTCGAGGAGTGCCCGGCTTTGCTTTGCGTATTCTGACTCCAGTTTGAGACGGTCGTTTTCGACCGTTTCGCGTATTTGAAGCAGTTTCTCCCGGAGGTTACTGCGCCCCGAGGCTTCCGCCGATTGAAGGTCGTTTAGTTTTGTTTGCAGCTCGGTTTGGAAGCGGAAACGAATTGCGGGCCTGTACTGATCCAGACAAAAGGGGAAGGAGATGGCCAGACTCACAACCCCGGCGAGTCCGAGGCGGAAAAGGACTTGGACGACGCGCCGCCATCTGGGCAGGAAAGGTCGGTAAAGGGCGATCAGCACGCGATCCGTGTTCAGGATGATAAAGGCCCAGAGCAGCGAAAGGAGCGTGACTGGCACAAGGGGCGGATTTTCAAAGCGGCTGCGCGCGAAAAAAAACATTCCGAGAAAAGCCATGGCTGTCGGAATGAGCAGGGTTGATCCGAGCACCGCAACACGTTCCTGCTCGGCGGGTGGACACTGCCGCAAGAGTTCCCAACGGGCTCCGGCCAGCCAGAAAAAGCTCCGCTGTATTTTGCCGGGATCTCGGATGAGCGCCTTGTCCGGGAAATCCGTGTGTGGGAGGGTGGACTCGGTTGGCATGGGGAACGTTATAGAAGGCGAGGTTGTCGTTTACCGCAATGCCGTGGTTCGCTCCGGGTTTGAAAAGTTCGCCGTAACCGGTTGATTATCGGGAATGAGAAAGCGTATCTGCGGTATGCTGGTTTGGGGCGTGTGGAGTGCATTCCTTATCCGGGCGGCGGACCTGCCTACGGTTTCCATGGAGCATCTGTATTTTTTGCAGGCGCGGGGAAGGGCGCTTTCCGAGTTAAAGGCGGAAGCGTTGTTGAATTACCTGCTGGCCGGAAAACTGGGCGGGCCGAATTTCAATAACATCAATGCGCACGTGGAGTGGATTCGGATCGAGTTGGCGCGGTTGTTGAAGGTGGACATGGTGCCCGTGACTGATCCGTACATTCGGTGGTTAATTAAAGCGCAGGATGTTTATGCAGGTTTGCTTCGCGAGGAAGCCGAGCGGATTCGGGACGGACTGGTTCGGGATGGTCTGATTGCAACGGAGACGCTCGAAAACATATCCCGTGCGCAGGAGGCGGCGCGTCCGGCGGAGCCCAAATAGTGCGGTGCTTGGCGGAGCGGGACGTTTCCCGCGGTCCGGTTACAGCAATGCGGAAACGTGGGCGGTTGCCGCCGAGGCAAGCCCGCCAAGGGAGTAGCCTCCCTCTAAAACGCTCACTACACGGCCTTTGGCGGTTGCCTCGGCGAGGTCACGCACCCGTTTTGTGAGGTCTGCAAAATCTTGGTCCGAAAGCGTAAACCGGCCCAGGGGATCCTCCGCTCGGGAGTCGAAACCCGCACTGATGAGAATGAGTTCCGGTTGGAAAGTGCGCATGGCCGGCGCGAGTCGGGAATCGAAGCAGTCGAAGATTTCCTTGCGCCCGCTTCCTGCGGGCAGCGGACAGTTGAGGGTGGTGTTGATGCCCTTGCCCTCGCCTTTTTCAGATTCGCGTCCGGTTCCCGGGTACCAGGGAGACTGGTGGGTGCTGAAAAAAAACACGCTGCCATCTGGGTAGAAAATGTCCTGGGTTCCGTTGCCGTGATGCACATCCCAATCGACGATGAGGATGCGCGAGATGCCGAGTCGCTTTTGGGCGTGACGGGCGGCGAGAGCCACATTGTTGAGGACGCAAAATCCCATGCCCTTGTGCGCGCTGGCGTGATGTCCCGGGGGGCGCACCAGGCAAAAAGCTGTTTTCTCGGGGCCGTGGATGACTGCCTCGGTGGCGGCCAGAACGCACCCTGCGGCAGCCTTTGCTGCGTCCCAGGAGGCTTTGCAAATCTGGGTGTCACCGGTGCTGAGGTGATCGTAGCCCTGTTCAATTTCACGCTGTGCCAGGCGCAGGTAGTCGGCAGTGTGAGCGAGTAGGAGGTCGTCGAGATCTACTTTGCGGGGAGTTGTGCAACGGGCCTTCTCATAAAGGCTCGTTTTTTGGAGGGAATCGAGAACGGCCTTGTAGCGGGCTGTTTGTTCGGGATGCCCCGGACCGGGGTCGTGCTTCGCACAGATTGAGTCGGTTGCGAGAATCATGGGGTGGTGATTTCTACCAATCGAGTGGGATGGGGCCCTGCGTGTGGGGATTCGCTTTTGCGGAGACACGGTCTCCCTCTTCTCTCCTCATGGCAGGGATTTCCAAAACGCGAGGGAAATCAACGCAAGAACGGGCAGCAGAATTGGAAAAGAAAATTTCAAGATGTATGCGGTAAAGGACGGGGTGCTTACCTTTTGATGGCGTGCGATTTGTTTGATCATGAGGTTGGGGCCGTTTCCCACGTAGGTCAGAGCCCCGAAAAAAACCGCGCTGACGGAGATGGCTCGGAGCATCTCGGTATTTTCGACAGCGAAGCGCGGGGTGTCGGTTTGCGCGCTGATTCCAACCAGTCCGCAGGCGGCGGAGAGGAAGGCAAGATAGGTGGGGGCATTGTCGAGCACTGCGGACAGAAGGCCCGTGGCCCAGTAGAACGTAAACGGATTGCGGAGGCCGAGTGTGTCGGCATGCGTCTGCAGGAGTTCGAGAGCCGGGAGCATGGTGACAAAGAGTCCTGCAAAAAGCCATGCCACTTCGCGCAGGGGGTGCAGATCGAAGTCGTTAGCCTCGTGGACAGGCTTCGGAGTCGTGAGCCATGCGAGCAGCGCTGCGGCGACAAAGGCCGCCTCCCGCCAGCCCGAGGGAAGAAGCAGTCCGCCCTGAATTGCACAAAGTATCAGCACGTTGCGCCATCCGCTGAGTTTCCACGTTTCGTGAGAGGTCTGTTCTTCGCGCACGGATTGCGGCGCACGGAGGAAATTCCTGCGGTCCAGCATGTAGAAGACACCGAGAAGCATTCCCACAGCAGCGGCCCACAACGGCCAGCAGTGCCGTGCAACCCACCAAAAGGGAACGCCCTTGAGGTAGCCGAGGAACAGGGGCGGGTCCCCCACCGGACTGAGCAGGCCGCCCACGTTGCTGACGATAAAGATGAAAAACACCACGTGGAAGTCGGTGATGCGGTATTTGTTCATACGAATCCACGGGCGTATGAGCAGCATGGATGCGCCGGTGGTGCCTACGAGGTTGGCGAGCACCGCACCTGCGAGCAGCAGCAGACAGTTTGCCCGGGGCGTTGCCTCTCCGCGTACGCGGATGTGGATGCCGCCGCAAACAACGTAGAGGGAGCCGACCAGAGTAATGAAGCTCAGGTATTCCCGTGCAGTGTGCAGAAGCAGGGAGTGACCGCCCGTTTGCAAACTGTAGTAAGAAGCGGTGATGGCTCCGAGGAGTGCGGCCGCCCATGGGTGATATTTTTCCCAAAACCGGGGTGCGTTGAGGGGAAGCGCCGCGATGAGAGCGAGCAGGAGGCCGAAAGGCAGCAGCATCCACGGGGTGGGTGCCGCAGTAGCGAGCAGGGCGGGTGGGGTGAGGAGCACGGAGTCGTACTACACGGCATCCGTGCGCAAAAAAAAAGCGCATAGCGATCCCCCGCGTGGGCGGAGGAGGGCCATGCGCTACTTTGAGCTGGGAGGGTGCGGAGGGCGGGGGATCTTAGGCGGAGCGCCTGCCGATGAGCGGTTCCAGGTGGTGGGGCTGAACCGTGTCGGTTACGCCGCCTTTCCTCCGCGTGTATCTGGCAAACTGCAGTGTTCCCGAACGCTCCTCAAGTCCATCTGCCGAGGTGGCTACGATGGGAATTTCAAAATCTCCGTCGGGAAGCGTGAAATGGAAACGGAAACTTCCGTCCTGTGAGAGGGTGACCGGTTGCCCGTTGATGCGGACCGAGGCATCTGGAGCCGTTCCGCCGTAAAAGATGACTTCGGCATTGAGGTGCATGAAGAAGCCGTGGTCGCGGCCCCCCCCGAAGGGTTGTGCACTCCAGCTTGCTCCCAGCGGACTGGAGAGGCTGGAGGGAGCCGCACCGAAGGCTGCCGCGATGCGCGCGGCAAGGCCGCTGGATACTTCGCTGTGGAGCTTTTGCTGCAACGAATTGCGGAGGAGGCGGTCGATTTCCTCGGAACCCAGACTGATGGTGTCGATGAGCGATTCTCCAAGCAGCAGCGCAAGAAGACGCTTTTGTTCCTCGGTCCATGCGGGGGCGTGACCTCTTTGGAAGGAGACATGCCCTTGGTGTGTAATTCGGGCGATGGCTTCGAGGAGGCTTTCGCCTTCGCTCATGTGTTGCTGCACCAGTTCGGTGAGTTTTTCGAAAGTCAGCGATTGAGGCACCGAAGCGAACGCGGGTTCCTGAAGATCGGGAGCCAGGGCGTCGGAAGGTGTGCGCGCCGCCGGAGAGTCCACCAGGCCTTGCCAGATTCCGCGCGTGTCGAAGTACCCGAGCGTAGCTCGGTAGACCGAGTTGGGTCGCTGAACGGGCAGATACCAGTTCCGGGCGCCGGGGTGAATTTCAACAATCGACTCGACCTCACCCGATTCGCGGGTCACCCGCAAAAAGTATGCGAGGCGGCCGTCGCGCATTGCGTACTGCGGGGTGCGTCCCCAGTCGAAATCCCAGTAGGCGAAGAGCCAGCGCGGGTCGCGGGCAATCAGGAAAAGCGAATCCTGATGGTAGCTCTGGGGCAGTGGACCGAAGTGCTCGGGGATTGTTTTGGGCCTTTCCGGTTGCGGCACCGGCGGTGCGAAGCACGGTTCTGGCGTAGGGGCGGATGCGGTTTGAGCCGCTGCCTCGGGGGAGCAACCGTTGGAGTCAAAACGGGGCCGAGTTTCCCCGCGCGGCGCGGAGAGGACTGGGTCCTGTTTGACTTTCAACTTCCCGCCCTTTGAAGCGGCCTGCGTTCCGGGGGGAACCGTCGGCGCGTTGGAAGGGTTGTGCATAAGTTTCAATACCCAGATTCGCGACGGGTTTAGTTCTTGGTTTTAAGGGAATCAATGCGATTTCACTTTTTTGCATTTTCGGCCCCGGGAATGCGCTTTTGCGGCTCGGGACGCATGTTTGCGGTTTGCTTCGAACGCGGCGCGGGTTTGAATGCGGGGTTCCGAACTCATGCTGACGAAACGTGTCATTCCCTGTCTCGACGTTCACGATGGAAAGGTAACCCGCGGAGTCCAGTTTGGGCGGGCGGAGGAGGGTGGTTTGCGCAATGTGGGAGATCCTGTCGAACTGGCTGTTCGCTACAATGCGCAGGGGGCCGATGAGATGGTGTTTTTCGACATCACCGCCAGTGCGCATGGACGGGCCTCCATGGTGGAGGTGATTGAGCGTACCGCGCAGTGTTGTTTCATGCCGCTGACCGTTGGGGGCGGGATTCGGTCTGTGGAGGACATGCGGGTGATGCTGCACGCGGGCGCGGACAAGATCAGTGTCAACAGCAGCGCGCTTGCGGATCCCGGTTTGATTTCCGCAGGAGCTGAGAAATTCGGTTCCCAGTGTATTGTCCTTTCGATAGACGCCAAGCGGGTCGCTTCCGGTCGCTGGGAGGTCCATTCGCACGGTGGGCGGAAGGCGACGGGCTGGGAGGTGGTGGAGTGGGCGGTTCGGGGTTGGAAGTTGGGTGCGGGGGAGATCGTGCTCAATTCGATTGACGCGGACGGCACCAAGGCGGGATACGACTGTGAGATAACGCGACGGGTGAGTGAGGAGGTGGGTGTTCCCGTGGTTGCCAGTGGTGGAGCGGGAAAACTCGAGCACATGTCCGAGGTGCTTTCAGCCGGCAGGGCGGATGCGGTGCTCGCAGCGAGCGTGTTTCATTTCGGCCAGTACTCGGTCGGGGACGTTAAGGCGCATTTGGCGGCCCGGGGAATTCCGGTGCGTCCTGTTGAGGTTGTTGGCGGAAACGCAGGCGCTGGGCTGCTGTAGGTTTCGACGGGGAGCTTGCATTTCTATGGTTTTGAAAAGGAGTTTCTTGCGGTGAGCAGTTCGCCCGCTCATCTGGCGCTGGTGTTGCATGCTCACCTGCCTTATGTGCGGCATCCGGAGCACGATCCGTTTTACGAGGAGGATTGGCTTTTCGAGGCGATTACCGAAACCTATCTGCCACTGCTTGCGCTTCTCGACGGGCTTGCGCGTGATGCGGTTCCGGCCTGTTTGACCCTCACGCTGAGCCCCCCCCTTTGCCACATGCTGCGGGATCCGCTCTTAAAGGACCGGTACGCTGCGCAGTTGGACCGGTTGGTCGAGTTCGCGCACTGTGAGGTGCGTCGAACGCGTTTGCTTGGCGGGGCGCCGGAGCGGTTGGCGAGTTTTTACGCGGACCGTTTGGAGGGATGCCGCGAGGCATGGCATCACCGTTGGAAGGGGGATTTGGTTGCAGCTTTCGATTCCTTTGCGCAGGAGGGTTTTTTGGAAATCATTACGTGCGCGGCGACGCACGGTTTTTTGCCGCTGATGGAGGTCTGCCCCGAGGCGGTGAGGGCGCAGGTTCTCATCGGAAGAGACCATTATCGCGAGCAGTTTGGGCGTGATCCAATGGGTATTTGGTTGCCTGAATGCGCCTATTCACCGGGCTTGGATTCCGTGTTGCAGGAGGCCAACTTGCGCTGGTTTACACTCGATTCTCACGGGCTGATGTTTGCGAATCCCCGCCCGCGCTACGCCATTTACGCCCCGTGTTTTACGCGTGCCGGATGCGCGGTTTTTGGAAGGGACCGTGATTCAAGCCGCCAGGTGTGGAGCGCCGAGGAAGGGTATCCGGGTGACCCCGCGTACCGTGATTTCTACCGGGATGCGGGTTTTGATTTGCCGATGACGGAGTTGCAGGGGGTGTTGCGTGATGGTCACCGGCGGTTTACGGGTTTGAAGTACCACCGCATCACGGGTTCGGGTGCGGAGAAAGACTGGTATGACCGTGGCCGTGCCCTGGAGGCTGCCGAGCATCATGCGGCGCATTTTTTACGGGCGCGTGAGAAGCAAATCGAGGCATTGCGAGGGCACATGAATGTGCCGCCGATTGTGGTCAGTCCGTTTGATGCGGAGCTCTTCGGGCATTGGTGGTTTGAGGGGCCCGAATGGTTGAATGCTTTTCTGCGCAAGGCGGCGTCTGCGCGCGGCGTTTTTGAGATGACCACGCCCGGCCGGTATCTGGCGGAGCATCACACGCTGCAGATTCTGGAGCCGTCCGCATCCAGTTGGGGGCACAAGGGATATTGGGAGGTTTGGTTGGAGGAGTCCAACGCGTGGATTTACCCGCACCTGCATGCGGCTGCGCGGCGGATGACGCAGATGGCCCGCAGGCATGTGGCGACGTCTGATGGTTATTTGGAGCGGGTGCTGGCGCAGGCCGCGCGGGAGCTTCTTTTGGCGCAGTCCAGTGACTGGGCTTTTCTGATGAAGACGGGCACGGCGCGCGAGTATGCAACTCGCCGCACGGAGGCGCACATTCACCGGTTCAACCGGCTTCACGAGCACGCGATGCAGGGGGTTCGGGACGAACCTTTCCTTGCGAATTGCGAGGCCCGGGACAACATATTTGGAAACCTGAACTGGCGTTATTATGCGTAAATCCTTCCGGGAAAATTACCCGTTTTTGCGGCGTGTCGTGGAGGTGTCGGCGCTGTGGGGGATGGTTGTTTTTTCGGCGGTGAGTGTTTGTGTTCCCGGTGTTTTCGCTGTGGAGCCTTCTGGTTCCGCGAAGAGCGCGCCTTCGCTGAGGGTTGGATTCGTGCCGCCGCCTTTCGAAGGAACGATAAGCCTTGGTGTTTACGACAAGACTGGAAAGCGGATTCGCACGCTGCGTTCCGAGGCGCAGGCCGCTGATTTCACAGTGGCTCTGAACGGGTTTGTCGTGCATTGGGATGGGAAGGATGATGCGGGTAAAATAGTGCCGCCCGGGAAGTATCGATTTTCCGGGTACGCGGTTGGGGATCTGGGGGTCACGGGGGAGGCGTACCATGGGAACGACTGGGTTACGGGGGAGGACGCCCCGCATTTGAGCGCTTTCCAGCGGCTCGTGTTCCGGAGGGAAGGGGGGAAATCGTTTTTGGAGCTGGTGGGGACGGAAGCCGGTGGCGCCGTATGGCGTGTGAGTCATCCGCGGGGCGATGATCCGGAATCCGAGTGGGGCGAGCCTCGGTACGAGAGGCTTGAGAAGGCGCCGGATGGAGGTAGGGGACCGGTTTCATGTGTTGTGAAAGGGGGCGGCCGTTGGAGCATCGAGAAGGTTTTGGGGGAGACGCTTGTGGTGCAGTTTGATGCGCAAGGCGAGGTGGTGAGGCGTTTGAGTGTTGGAGCGGGTGAGCCGGTTCCTGTGGCGGTTGCTGCTCCGGAGGAGGGAGAGGAGGTTTTTCTGCTCGAGCAGGATGCGGCTGGCACGCGGGTTCGCTTGCGCGGATTGCGCCGCCGCAGCGCTCCGGATGCCGGGGGTGAGAGTGGTCTGCAGGGATCCGCCGCCGGTCGGCCGGTGTGGGAGACTTTCTTCGAACGAAATCGGTGGCCGTCCGAACAATTTGAAGCGGCGCGGGCGCGCCTCGGTCGTCCCAAGCCGTTTGTGCCCGAGAAGAAAATCCGTGTGCGGCTGCAGCCGAATCCTCTGCTGGGAGACGCCCTTGTCACGGTGGAGTTGGGTGTTTCCTGCGGGGTGGAGGGGAGTTATCTGTGCACGGCGGACGGACTCCCCTTGCGCAAACTCACCGAGACAGCGGGTTTGCTGTGGGCCGTTGTGGGGAGCGAGGGAAAGGCTTCTGAAATTACTTTGATCCAGAGTGATGGAGCGGTGGTCGAGGAATATCGCATAGCGGAGCCTTCCCTGATGATGAGCTTTGATGCCGGAGAATACGTCTGGCCTCCGAAGTAGTTTTCACGGTCCTTGAGTCCACGCTAAGGCGCGCGGTTTTGGGGCACCGGAAGAAGTCTTTCACTTATGAAATCCACCCTCCTGAAACCGGTGTTTCTTGTCGCCTGCATGCAAACCGCGCTTTGGGCGCAACCGGGTTTGACCATCTATAGCGGTAAGTTCGCCGTGGTGCGCGATGTGGTTCCGCTGGAGCTGAAGGCGGGGCAAAATCAGGTCCGTTATTTGGGGGCCACGGCTGGGCTGGACCCGTCGTCGGTAATTTTGCGCGATCCGAAAGGGAAGGTGACGCTCGGCATAGTGGAGCAGGAGTACCTCAACGACCCCGTAAACCAGAACGCGTTGTTGGAGCTGTATGAGGGCCAGACGATTGGATTTTTAGTTCGGGACGCGAATGGCGGCATGAATGTGGTGGAGGGTAAAATCATCCGAGCGGGACGCCCCGCCGATGATGCTCCGGGGGTGCCTCCGTTGATTGAGTACGGGGGCAAACTTTTGTTTGAGCTGCCCGGACGCCCGCTTTTTCCCGCGCTCAAAGACGACAACATATTGAAGCCGGTTTTGACCTGGAAGATTCAGAGTCCGTCGGCGGTGGCCCTGGATGCGGAATTGGCGTACCTGACCACGGGGCTGGGCTGGGAGGCCAGTTACAACCTTGTTCTAGAGCCGGACGGAGGGAGGGGGGATATGAATTGCTGGGTTACGATGCGCAATCATTCGGGAAAAACGTTTGAAGAGGCCCACATCAAGCTCATGGCGGGTGACGTGAATCGGGTGCCTTCTGAAAGTGGCGAATCGATCCTTGCCGGTGGGAGACAGGTGATGGCGATGGCCGCCGACGCGGCCGAGCCCGCGGTTCAGCAGAAAAAGTTTGATGACTTTCATCTATACACACTTCCGCGCCCGGTGACGTTGCGCGATGCGAGCGTCAAGCAGATCGAATTTGCGCGCGCCTCCGCGGTAGCCACGCGGCGCATATATACGTTTGAGGCGGCTCCCAGCGTGTACCCGGGGCAGCCGGTTTTGGACCGTGACTGGGCGGTGGATGAATACGCCAAGATTTCATCCCATCTCGAGTTCGAAAATATTCCTGCGTCGAATCTGGGTA
>JBILWF010000098.1:0-7189 GCA_044370075.1 Chthoniobacteraceae bacterium
TGGAGGCAGCGGCATGAGAATACCCGTGTTCAAACGGAAGTCCTCCGGGAATGGCTGCTGGGCGGAGCGTATCAACTCAAGTTTGTCGTCGCGCGGGAGGAAGACCTGGCCGAATTGGAGCAGATGCTGCTTCAAACCGGCGTATCTGTCCCGGCTCACAAGGTTTTTTTGATGCCGGAGGGAACCGAGAGTATTTCGCTGCGCGAGTCGGGTAGGAAGGTCGCCGAATGGTGCAAGCAACGCGGTTACCGCTTTTGCGACCGGCTCCATGTGCATTTGTACGGTCACACCCGCGGCACCTGAAGCGGCGCCGGGGCGGCTTTCCAGTGCATCAAGTATTCCATGCAAGAGTTTGTATGGCAGCTTGATGGATAGCGCCCCGCAGGTCGGCAGGAAGCTCCGTCAACAGCGGCACCATGGGGCCGGTTTGCGCAATTCCTGACTCGGCCACGGCGGTGTGCAGCACGGGAATCGGACCATGATTGTTTCGAAGGTCTTCGAGTGCGAGAAAACCAATTCGGATCTCCTCCGCGCGCGTGAAATTACCGGCATGCAGGGCGCCGAGCAGTTCCTGCGAGCGCCGGGGGGCAACGCAAACGCATCCGCTTGTGAAGGTGCGCAGGCCGAAGTGATGCCAGTGCGCAAGCGTGGGCTGTTCGCCGATGCCGCCGACCACGAGGGCGGGATCGACACTGTCCACGATCGAACGGAGCAGGTCGTCCTGCGCGGGGTCGTTTCGCACGACGGCGTATTTGATCCACGAGACTACTCCCGCATTCACCAGATTTTTTACCTCCTGCGCCGTCACATAGCCGGGATCTTTCACGTACAGCACCAGCGGGATTCCGGCTTTTTCGGAGATGCGCAAAAAAGCCTGTTCCACGCCTTTGGGGGTGCTTACGGCGACCGTTGGCAAGAGCATCGCGGTGGGGAAACGGTGTCTTGCGAGGATGGCGGCCTGATCCATGGCGGTTCCATAAAAGGGGCCGACGCTCGGAATGACGCAGGTATTTTCGCCTGCAGACTGTTCCAGAACGCCCAACACCTCGTCGTATTCCGCCAGGGCGATGTTGTAAAAATTGGCATTTCCGCCGTAAAGCAGGGTCGAAACCCCGCCGTTCTCAATATGACGAATCAACCGGACGTTCTCCGCAGCATTCACCCGCATATGCGCATCGCGACACAGGGGCGGAACGGCAATTACGGAGGCTTCCAATTCGGCAGCCGTGATGGGGGTAGTTTTCATAAAAAAGAATTCATTCCGCTTTCCCCGTACCAACAGCGGTTCGGGGTGCCGGCAAACGCCCTTGTTCCATACAACCCCTTTCCGCGAAGAAAAACCTATTTTCGATTGCGCTCTGATCCATCTTGGTTTGTGCGGCACCCGGCCGGAAAGTTTCCCCGCCAATTAATCTCACGAGAAATTCCGTCCCGCCGCGGGGCGTACCCGTTGCAGCACGTTTGACACCCCCTTCATGGCCCATCCCCTTCCCACGCTCGTGATCGGCGGTCCGACCGCCTCGGGAAAGTCGAGTCTCGCGCTGCGTCTGGCAGAACGCACCGGGGCGGAGATCATCGGTGCGGACGCCTTTCAGGTTTATCGCGGTCTGCCGATCCTTACCGCCCAACCGGATGCGGAATTCCTTTCTCGTGCGCCTCATCATCTTGTGGGGGAGCTGGATCCCGTGTATGCGTTCGATGTCGTTCAGTATCTCGCACTCGCCCGGGAGCGCATCGCGGCGGTGCGCGCGCGCGGGAAGCCCGCGGTGCTGGTGGGCGGTACGGGACTCTACATCCGGGCTGTTCTGAACGGGTTGTCCGATGATTTGCCACCACCCCAGCCGCAGCTCCGGGCGACCATGGAGCAGACGCCTCTGGCGGAGTTGGTGCGCCAGCTTCTTGAGCGCGATCCAAGCGCCGAATACCTCCTTGATCTGCGCAATCCGCGGCGCGTGATGCGCGCGCTGGAGGTTTGTGTCACCACGGGCAGGCCGTTCACGTCCTATCGAAAAACCGCGGACCCGGCGGATGCGCGGGTAATTCGCGGTGTTTGGGTCAGTGTACCCCGTGCAGAATTACATGGAGCGATCGTGGCGCGGACTGACGAGTTCTTCGCCCGCGGTGTCGTGGAGGAGGTGCGCTCTGCAAACGACGGGCTTGGTCCCACGGCCCGGCAGGCCATCGGGGTTGGCGAAATAAGACATCTTCTGCGCGGGGAGATCTCGGAGGCCGATGCGCGGCGTCTGATTAATGAGGCGACCCGCCAGTACGCGCGCCGCCAGGAAACATGGTTTCGCAGGGAGCCCGCGCTTGTTCCGAGCCCCGCTTCCGATGCCCTCGAGGCGTGCCTGCGCATCATGGATGGGAGCCTCTGAGTGTCCCCAGGAAATCGGGCCAATGGGTCATGCGGCTGGAATTTCGAAATTTCGGCCGGACATGGGGGGAGTGCGAGGGCCGTGATCCTCCCAACGCGGGTGCGCTGTCCGGCGGCGGCAGCACGCAGCCCGGACTGGGTTCACCCCGGGGATTCAGCTCATGCGTGCGGGCTGACCGGTGGACTCGAGTACGCACCGCCAGAGGTCTCCCTCGGGATCCACACGGTTGCGTCCGCGGGTGACGGCGGGCATGGGCAGGTGCACAAACCGGTTATGACGGCAGGCCACGACAAGGCCCGTTTTTCCAGACATGGCGGCATGCACTGCGTGCCGGGCCAACTGAAGGCAAAAGATGCGGTCCTCAGGGGTCGCCACAACCCCGCGCAGTTGGTAGGTCGGATCCATGTACTTGAGGTTCACCTCCGCATGAAGGCCGCGGAAGTGCTTGGTGATGGCCTCCTTCAAAAAAAGGCCGATGTCGCCGTAGCGGCGGTTTCCGGAGGCGTCTACGGCGCAGGGTTGGTTTGTGAAAAAGTGCTGGCCCGCACCCTCCGCCGCGACAATCAGAGCGTGCCCGCGTGCGTCAAGGCGTCTTTCCAAACAGGCGAGCAATCCGCTGGCTCCCTCGAGAGCAAAGGGCACCTCGGGAATAAGCACAAAATTTGCCTCGGCCGTTGCGAGCGCCGCGGAGCAGGCGATAAAGCCTGAATCGCGCCCCATGAGGCGTACCAGGCCCACTCCGCGGCGGGCCCCGCGCGCTTCCGCATGTGCGACCGAAACCGACCGGAACGCCTCGCTGAAGGCCGTGAGGTGGCCGAAGCTCCGGTCCATGAATCGCAGGTCGTTGTCGATGGTTTTGGGGATGCCCACCACGGCAAGAGGCCGGTTGCGTCTGGAGGCCTCCTCGTGGATGGCCCACGCCCCCCGCTGGGAGCCATCGCCTCCAACCACAAAAAGCGCGTCCACTCCAAGGTGCTCCAAATGCTCCAGCATCACCGCAGGCTGCTGCGGCCCGCGGGAGGTTCCCAGAACCGATCCCCCGAGGTGCTGGATCCGGCTCACGAGGGCGGGATTCAAGCTAAGCGGGAGGTGCCCTTCCGCGGGGTTGAGTCCTTCGAATCCGAACGGGATTCCAAGAAAACGGCGGACTCCGTATCCGTGGAAGGCGTGCATCACCAGGCTGCGGATCACATCATTGATTCCGGGGCAAAGCCCCCCGCAGGTGACCACGGCACAGGTGGTTTTTTCCGGCTCAAAGAAGACCTTTCGGCGGGGCCCCGCCCTCTCGACGCTGCGGAGGCCGGCATCGGGGAAAGGCTCTCCGCAGAGGAAGCGGTCCTCGAGAAGGATGCGGTGGTGGTCCTCCACCCAGCTTTTGGCCCCAAGCCCCCATTCCCGGATGAGCCCCGGGGAATCAAACCGGCACTCTCCCAGAGTAAAAATCCGCATATCCTCGGCCTGACACCCCTCCATGAAGCCTCCTTTATTGTTTGAACAAAAAGGAATCGGATTCGGTTCCTGCGGGGGATGGGGCGTACTTTGTGATAAACTAGGTGGACCATTGCGTAATAATTAGACGGAAGGCTGCGGAGGGATGCAGCAGCGTTTTAAATCCTTGGTGGCGCGCCGCGCATCTTTGATTAAATTAAACCGGGGGGAGGGTAGTGGGTTTTGTCTTGACGGTGCAGGCCGGTGTTTTCTAAGTAGGGAAAGTTAAACCAACCAATCATCTTTATGGATTATCTCAAACTAGCGGAAGATCAGAGAAAAGCGGCGCAAGAAACACTTCGTAAACTGGATGCGGAAGTGCTCACACAAAAACTCAGTCGGCGGACGGAAATTCTCCAAGAGCTTAAGAGTTTGGAGAAGGAATTGAGTTCCCTGCTGGGAGTCGGGGCTCTCGCCGCGGGCGAGCAGCGCGCGGGGCGCGTGCGTGCGCCGCGGAGAACCTCGGTGGGCGATTCGGAGCGGGCGGGCCGGGTGGACGACCTGCTCTCACGGCACCCTCACGGTCTGAGCGCTAAGCGGATAGCCGCGGATTTAAACGATATTTATTCCTCGGTGCAGAGCTTTCTCAAAAAGCATCCGGAGAAGTATGTGCGAAGCGGTGAGAAGAAAAGCACCGTTTACACATTGAATAAGTAGTATCCGGACTGAAGAGTATTGCCCCGGCGGAGCAACCCGCCGTTAAAAAGACGCCAGACGACTGCATGTCTGGCGTTTTTTTCTGCACGGATTGCCCGGTTTATGAACGGGGCGGATTCCCAACCCGCCCTCGAAGCTTTTCCGAAAAGAGATAGGGAAAAAACGCATGCGGCCGGATCGGGGGGCAAAATCTTTGGGAGGTTTCAACCGGTTTTCTGTGTTTCCCAAGGTTTTGGTGCATTCCTTAGAAACATCCCATTCCGTGGACGGGAGGCGGGGAATGGACATCGCAAGTTTTCCCATTTTGCATTAGCCTTCTGCCCATGCACGGCCCGGTTCCCGACTTGAGCCAACTGATGGAGGCCCCCGGGCGCTCCCTGCTCGGGTTGTTCGACGCCTTGGAGGATGTCCAGTTTTGGGTCAAGGACCGCGCAAACCGGTACGTTTTCGCGAACCGCGCGCTTTTGATGCATTACGCGCTTCAGAGTTTGGAGGAGATTGTGGGAAAGACGGATTACGCCTTTTCGCCCGCCTTCTGCGCGGATCAGTTTTGGTTTGATGATGAGCAGGTTCTGCTGGGGCGGGTGGTTTCCAACCGGACTGAACTGGTCGGGGGTGCGGACGAGGTTCCGCAGTGGTACGTCACCAACAAGCGGCCGCTGATTTCCCAAAGCGGGGAAGTGGTTGGAACCACCGGGACGACGCGCAGGGTGTGCGGGGGCGATGTGACGGGCGTCGACGCGGTTTTGGATGTGATCCGCGCGCGGTTTCAGGAACCCATCACCAACCGCCAGCTGGCCGCCGCCGCGGGCACCTCGGTGCGCACTTTCGAGAGGCGCTTCTTCGAGGCCTTTCACGTCACCCCGCAGCAGTACATCCGCAAGTTGCGGATCCGGATGGCGTGCCGTGCTCTGGTTTTTTCAGCCAAAACGCTGGCCGAGGTCGCGTTGGAGAGCGGTTTTGCGGATCAGAGCCATTTTAGTCACGAATTTCGCCGGCACACAGGGCGGACCCCGCGCGGGTACCGGGAGCATTACCGGTCTGGCCGGTCGTGAGTGGAACGGGGCGGAGCGGCGGGGGCGGTCGGTGAACGGAGCCGGGGGCGAATCGGGGGATGTTTTAGATTTATTTTATAAACACCGAGTCCGCGGCGCGTTTGCGGTGTTTTCAAAACGTATGAAGACCAACACCTCCCTCCTTCTGATTGCGGGCACCTGCCTGTTGACCTTTCTAAACCCGGTTGCGGACGCCAAGCCCGCCAAAAACGCCGCATCCAAGGCCACTCCGGGTTGCAGCCGGTTTGACGCGGATGAAAACGGTGCCCTTGATGACAAGGAAAAGACGGCTCTCCGGGAGGCTTTCGAAGCCGGTGACACAACGCTGCGGCTTCTGGACACCAACAACAACGGGAAGCTGGACGAATCTGAGATCGAGGCGATCAAGCTGGACGACAAGAAGAAGGGAAAAGGAAAGAAAAAGAAGAACACCTAGGATGGAGCGTGCTTCGGGCGGGGAAGCAGGGGGTTGACGGAAGACAAGTGGTTGTATACGAAATACCAAAGACCCTCCCCGCCGATGCTTGCCTTCCCCCTCTCCGGACTCGCAGACGAGGCTGCCGACTCCATTGACGGCCAGATCACCGCGCACCGGGCCCTCGGCTGGGGCTTCCTCGAACTGCGCCTCGTGGATGGCAAGTCGGTGAGCAGTGCACAGTTTCCGGAGGAGGAGTTTGAGGAGGTGGCCCGGAAAATCCTGCGTGCGGGCATGCAGGTTAGCGGGTTTGCTTCCGCGATCGGAAACTGGAGCCGTAAGATCACCGGCGATTTTTCCGTGGATTTGGAGGATTTGCGGGCGGTGATCCCCCGCATGCGCAAGGTGGGTGCACGTTTCATCCGCACGATGAGCTGGGATGGGGACGGCGTGCCTGAGGACGAGTGGCGTGACGAGGCCATCCGGCGCTATCAAACGATGGCCGACATGGCGGCCGAGGCCGACATCGTGCTTTTGCATGAAAACTGCACGGGCTGGGGAGCGCAGGGGCCCGAACATGCCCGTGAATTTTTCGAGCGCGTTGATCATCCCCATGTGCGGACGCTTTTTGACATTGGGAACACCGTTGCGTTCGGGCATGACCCGTGGGTGTTTTACCAGGCCGTGCGTCCTTTTATTGAATACGTGCACATCAAAGACTGCCGGTTTCATCCGCAGCGGGAGAGCAGCTCGGAGTTTACTTTTCCTGGCGAGGGGGATGCGCGTGTTCGGGACATCCTGCTGGACTTGTTGCGCACTGGATACCGCGCCGGCGGTGCGATCGAACCGCACGTGGCGAGCATCGTGCATTTGGGGCCCTCGACGGTTTCCCCGGAGAAGCGGTTTGAACTGTACCTGCGCTACGGCACACAGTTGGAAAAGCTTCTTCACGAGCTTGTAAGCTGAACAGTCATGCACCCCCCCCGCCCGGTTGATCCCTCGCGGCATGCCGCCTCCGAGGGACTTTTTGATTTGCAGGTGAATGGTTTCGCCGGCGTGGATTTTCAAAACGTGCCCTCCCTGGAGGAGGTGCGTTTTGCCTGCGAACGTCTCAGGGCCTGCGGTATCACCCGGATTCTCGCCACGTTCATCACGGATTCTTCCGATGCCCTCACCCGCAAGATCGCTCAATTTGCCGC
>JBILWF010000099.1:0-7136 GCA_044370075.1 Chthoniobacteraceae bacterium
CAGTCGGATTTGCCTTCGGATTCCCTTGTCGCGGACGCCCGTCTGCTTCAACAGGGCGGTGACCTGGGGGAATTGCTGTACTCGGGGAGGGCTCCCGCTGCGGATGCTAGGGTGAATAAGTTTGCCGCCCTGTTGGTTCCCCGTAGTCCGTTGCCGAACGTAGAGCCTGAGCTGTTAAATAAACTGGGGGAGCAGGTGGCGGCCAACAGCGTGAATCCGTTTCTTAAATTCGTGACGCTGGCGGATTTGAACGCTTCCAGCACGGAGGCCAGAGCGGGTGCAGCGTTCAAGGGGTCCCTGCTCGATTTTTCGAACAACCAGACCATTTTGAACGAGGCGGTGTCCCGCGGTATTGCGCTGGTTGTTTTTGTGGATCTAACGCATTTCAACCTGAAAGCATCCACGGTGAGCGGCGCGGGGGGGGTGAATATTCTGAGTTCGCGGGTTGCGTTAACACTTTTTAACGCGGCGGAGGGAGTTCGCGTAAAGACCATAGACCGGGAGTTGAAGACGCGCGGTTTTGATGCGGCGGACTTAATTGACAAAGCGTGTGATGCCCTCGCGAAGGACGTTTCGACTGTGGCGGCTCGCTGGGATCTAAAGGAGTGCAAGATCCAATTTCACGAGGTGGAGGTGCATGCGAAGTTCGACGGAGTGCGATTCCCGGTGCTGGATTTCGCGGATGCCACGGGTGTGGTGCGGGTCAACGAGTCCGCCCTCTTTGTGGAAGGGGCCTCTGTGGAAATTGACGGCGTGCTCCGGGGGCAGGCTCCATGCCGGGCGAATGTGGCTCCCGGCACACACACCCTTCGCGTGTCCCGGGAAGGCACGAAGCCTTTCGAGGCGAAGATCCAGGTTCACGGCTCGGCGAAATACGATGCGCTTCTGGTTCCCAGCGCGGAAATGGAGCGGAAGATTAATTCACAGCTTCAGGTTTTCGAGCGTCTGAAGACGATGGCGATGGAGCGGGGAGCCGTGGCGGAGAAGTCCGCGGCTCAGGTTCGGGCCGTAAACACAAACACCGAGATTCGCCACCTGAACGCGACGACTCGCTCCGAGGTCAACCTGACCCTGTCCAGGGCCGAGGCGGAACAGAAGCTCGCGGATGCGGATCAGAGGCGCGCTGTCGCGTCCGCCATCCGGGGCAAGCCCAATGGAGAGGCGGCCAAGGCGGTGGCGGGAGCAATCACCTTGGCAGACAAAAATCTTCGTGAGTCCCGGTTCGAACTGCTGCGTTTTCATCGAGAAGCGCTCAATGCGTTTCGGGAAAACCTGACCTCTCTGTCCTTCAAACTGCGGCCGGAGCTCTAACGCCGGGTTTTTTATGCGTATACCTTTTTTCACTGCGCGACTGTTAGAAACCGGCCGTCTCGGGCTGTTTGCGTTCCTTTGTCTGAGCGCCTGGAGCAATTTTAACGCGCAGGACTCGCCCCCAGTTCAGGTCCTGCGTCTGGACAAATTGGAGCTTGCCCCGGGGATCGTGACCCCGGCGGTTGCCCGGCGCTTCCAAGCCTCACCCGAAGATGTTGAGAGCAGGATTCGCGGAAGTGTTCTTGCGACGCTCAGTCAGGAACTTTCCAGTTCCAAACTGCTCCGCCTCGCCGTGCGAGATGAGAGCCTCGCACGCCTGATGAAAGAGGCTAAGGTGTCCGAGGAACTCGGCTCGGGAAGAAATGCCGATGCGGCGGGGCCACTCGGCGTGGATGAGGCCAATTTACTGGCTTTTGCGACTATTGAGGATTTTGTGGCCGATTACAGGGCGCTTGCGAACGCGGCCGGGGCTGCGGCGCGGTGGAAGCTGCGCATTACGATTTCGATGGAAGTTACGGACCGAAAATCCGGAACGAAAAAAGTCATCAAAGAGGATTTTGAACAGACGGGCAGCGGCATTGTGAGCTCGGCGCGCATTGGGGTTCCGGATTTTGATTCGGGCCAGGTGCGTTCGCTGGCGGATGGAATTGCCAAAAAGCTGGGCACCCGTGTTTTGGACGTTTTTTGTCCGCCTCGCATCATCCAAGCCCGGGGCAGGGTGTTCATCGTCGACCGGGGGCGCGCGGCGGGAATGAAGGAAGGTATGATCATGGAGGTGACCGAACCGGTGGAGAACAATCTGGGGACGGACGCGGGTTTTCCCGTTGGAAAAGCCCGCGTTAAAACCGTGCGCGAAGAGACTTCGATTTTGGAACTGATATCCGCCGAGGGAGAGCCCGACCTCTCGAGGGTGGAGATAAAAACCAGCTACTCCCTCAGCCGTCCGCTGGAGGATCCCTACGGAAAGCCGGGGCCCGATATTCCCGCCGCTCCGGGATCCCAGAAAGTCTCTAAACCCGGCCGACCGCGGTAGGAAACATCCATCCGGAGCCCAGCGTGATGCCATCTGTTTCTCTTTGGATCAAGTCACACTAAAAATCACCCCATGAAAAAAAACAACGTCACTTCTTCTCCAAAAACCCGACGCGCTTTCTCCGGATTTGCGTGCGTTTTTACCACCCTTGCCCTCGCCGCCTGTGGCACGAATGCGAATTTGAAGACCGCGCAGGCGAAGTACCGGTCTGGAAATTTCTCGGGCGCCCTTTCGACGATTCGCTCGGAGGCCTCCAAGCAGAAGGTTGGGGATCGGGATGCGTCGATTGTCCGTTTGGAGCACGCTTCGATGGCGTTCACGGCAGGCCAGACACAGGAGGCGGTGCAGGCGTCCCGTTTTGCAGATGAGGCCATCAAGCATCGGGACGAGAAGGCGGTGATTTTGGTGGGAAAAGAGGCCTCCGCGCTGCTCACCAATCTCAATTCCATGCCGTACAACACCAGCCCCACCGAACGCGTCATGGGGGCTTCCCTGCTGGCAGTGAGCTTTGCGGCCTCGGGAGATTTGATCAAAGCGCGCTCTGCGGTGACGCTGGCCAAGCAAAGGCAGAAAGACAATTTCACGAAATTTGCCGCCCAGATTGAAGAGGAGCGCAAAAGTGTCTCCCAAGCCATGGCCTCCAGCGGTCAAATGCACCTCCAACTGCAGCAGGACAAAATCGATGGATCCGTGCAGAGGCTCGAGGCGTCAACCGCCAAACTGCAACCTTACGCGAACTACACGGTTCCATACGCGGACATGCTCTCCGGGGTTTTGCTCGGGGCGGGGCCCAATCCGGAACTGGGCCGCAGCCGTGAGAGTTTTGCCATGGCCCGCGCTGCCAACCCGGCGAGCGGTCAGATTCAAAAAGCCATGTCGTCCTCGCTTAACGGGACGACGCATATTTTTGTTGAGGAGGGAGTGGCCCCTCATCTTGGCTCGCTTCGAATCGACCTGCCCATGTACATTAATAGAAACTTGGTGATGTTCTCCGCAGCCTTCCCCACGTTTGAACCAAACCCGCTCACAAGCCGTCAAACGACCATCGTTTCCGGAGGGCAAACCGTTGATTCGGATGTGATTTGCGAATTCGACCGGCTCGCAGCCGGGGAGTATCGTCGGAAGATGCCGGGAACGGTGTCCCGCACGGTGGCCGCCTCTGCGCTCAAGAGCATGATTTCCTATGCAGGCCAGCAAGCCCTCAGATCGCAGGGAAAAAACGGGGATAGCTATGCCCAGATTTTCGCTCTGGCCTCGGGAATCTACAACGTGGCCAGCGCGCGTGCCGATGAGCGGATCTGGGCCACTCTCCCCAAGCAGGTTCGGTACGCGGTGATTTCCACGCCTGCCAGCGGTCAGGTTGAGATCAACGGCACCAAGGTGACTCTTCCGAAGGACGGAGGCACCAAGGTGATTGTGGCGCGCTCCGTCAACGGGCAGCTGAGCACCCAAGCATTCGGACTGTAATTGTCAGGGCGCATGCTCAAAAAAATTTGTGCTCCGGGGAGCGGTCTATTTGCGGCATGGGTGTTGGCTGGCTGCGCCAGCACCCGGGAGCTTTCGACGACGGCAACTCCCCCGGGAATGGCCCCGATGGCGGCTCGGGTTCATGCGCTCCCCGGGGCTCCGGTTCGCGCCCCCAGACCTTTTCAGCCGATCTTCCAGCAGAATTCCCAAGGGTTTGTCTCGGTGCAAATTCCCGTGATCAACCCGTCGTCCTCCCCCCGGAGTTTTCGCTACAGCTGGGAATGGATCGGGCCTGACGGGGTCTCCACAGAGAATCCCGCACAGGCGACGTGGCGTTTCGGATTGGCGCAGCCCAAGGACACTGTTCCCCTTCAATCCACGTCCACGGTAGTCGCCCCGTCCGGAGTCACCCTGAGGCTCTCCGGCGCGACTCCCTGAAGCCCGCCCGTTCCTTTTCACTCCTACAGACCCAACCATGAAAACTTACCTCCCCGTATCCTGCACCTTGGCTGCATGCCTTTTTTTGTCTGCTTGCGGATCAGCCCCGACGCGCGTCCACACCTCCCAGATGCGGTCCACCATGGGATTGGATCCCAAGGATGTGGCGGATGTTTCCGCGGAGATGACCGAGTCTCTGCTTTCGGCAAATGTTCTCAAAAACAAAGGGGCCGAGGGCCGCTCGGTGATCGCCATCTCCAACTTCCGCAACAACACCGCACTGTACGACTTTGACCCGGGATTGATCTACAACCGGGTGAAGGTGACGTTGAACAAGAGCGGGGTTGCCTACAGCTACGTGGCTGATGAAACGTATGTGAACCAGTTTCGAGCCGGGGTGGCTGCGAGCAACGCGCACGCGCGGGCACGTAACGAGTTGCTGGAGTTCACCGGTAGCGGGCATCGCGAGAGCATGCGTTCCTCAGGACCGTCCCCTCAGTATTCCCTGACGCTGGAGCTGATTGAAGACCACGCCATGCTCGGGCGTACGACGCAAAAGGCCTACCAGATCCACATGACGCTCAATCAAATTGGAAGAGGCCTTGCCATCTGGGAAGACCTCCGCGATGTGGCAAAGGTGGGAACCCGGGCGTCAGTGGGTTTTTGAGGACTGTACAGGGGGGCTGCCTCCGCCAAGACAGGGTAGAGGGCAGGCCATGTAGGGGATTCGGCGACGACGTAAAAGCCGCCCCACCGGCCGCCTCCATTCGGCCGTCGCAAGCAAAATGGAGGGTTCTGCGCAAACGGGGCTAGCGAGTCGTCTGCCCTGCGTCAGGCCAGCAGCTCCTTGACCGGCCCCGTACTGTCGCCGTGGCGCTCGACGGGGATCCCGGATCCCTGAAGCATCGTCAGCCAGGCGTTACAGAGGGCGGTGCCTTTGGGGAGCACGATATTGTGTCCCATTTTCATGCCTGCGCCGTGGCCCGCGAAAAGGGTGGGGCAGTTGTCGCCGTTGTGTTCGGTGCGCGTGTTGGTGCCGAAGGCGAGGGTGGTGTGGTCAAAGAGGGAGGAGCCGTCGGGTTCGCGCGTGGCCTTGAGTTTGTCGAGGAGACCGGCCAGCAATTCGCTGTTGGCGGTGTCCCGCCGCTGGGAGGCGTCGAGCTTCTCCCCCATGGTCGAGTGGTAATGGCTCATGTCGTGGGGGAACACCTTGATGTCGAGGCTCGTTAGGAGCGTGTCGACCGGCTGCCGGTAGCCGATCACCCGCGTCGAGTCGGTTTGCAGCGCCGCCACCAAAATGTCGTACATGAGCTGGATTTCCTTGTACCCCGACAGACCGGGCTTGGGCTCGGAAATGGGCGGTTTGGGGCGCGGCACTTCCAACCACTGCTCGTCCTTGCTGAGGCGGGTCTCAATGTCTCGGATGCCTTCGAAATACTCCTCCAGCTTGGCGTTGTCGTCCTTGCCCAGTCCGCGCCGCAAATCGCGCGCATCCTCCAGCACCGTGTCGAGGACGCTGTGCCGGCGTTTGAGCAGGGTCTTGCGCTTCTCCAAAGGCGTGTCTTCGCTCGAAAAAAGGCGGTGGAAGGCTTCCACCGGGGTCTTGCACCCGGAAATGGGTTTGCCGCTTGCGTCCCATGCGAGGGACAGGCCCGGGCCGTGGCCGGAGTTGCCCGCGTACGTTCCGCAGTCCAGCTGCAGCGAGGTAAAACGCGTCTCCCGTCCCAGATGCGCGGCCGCTACCTGATCGGCGGAGATGGTGTTGTGGAAACTCTTTCCGGGAACTGCGAACTGGTTGGCGCCCGTGAGCCAGAACGTGCTGCCCTGATGCCCCGCATTAACAAAACGGTGCGTGAGGCCCTGCACGACCGAGAAGCCCGACTTGTGGCGGGCCAGCGGTTCAAGCCCCTTGGGGATCGTGTAGTCGGCGCCTGGTTGCTGGATGTCGGGAAACCACGTTTCGGTGGTGATGCCCCATCCAAGACCAAGGAACACCATACGCTTGGGGCGCGCGGGCAGCGCGCTGGCCGCGGCAAAACGGCGGAAACCGAACGATTCCAAAAACGGAAGCGCGATGAGAGCCGTGCTCGAACGCAAAAACTGGCGGCGGGATGCGGAGGGGTTCATGGGATGGTTATTTGAAATGAAACGGTTCGCTTTGAATCAGGGCGTGGAGAAATTCGCGAAGCGCGAAATCGCGGCTGCGTGCACGCGCCACAAGACAGTCCACGAGCGGTTCGTCACTGAATCCGCAGGGGCGCCCCAGTCCGTACTCGATTAGGGAGGAGGCCAATCCGCGCGCAAAGGGTTCCACCCGCGAAGCCACGACTTCGCGCATCTGCGCATAATCCGAAAAAGCGGGTCCCTTGTGAAAGGCTCCCGAGGGGTCGATGGTCCACGTTTTCTTTGCATCGGGGATGGGTTTTCCCTGGTCGTCCATGGCCTGGTAGGAATCCTCTGTGCGCCACAGACCGACGGTGTCGAAATTTTCCAGCGCGAATCCGATGGGATCGATTTTGCGGTGGCAGCTCGCGCACTGCGGCGTTTCCTGGTGAGCGAGAACCCGCTCTTTGGTGGTCAGCACCTTGCCCGCCAAACGCGTGAGCGCGGGCACGTTCGCAGGGGCGGGTGGCGGGGGTTCGTTGAGCAGTTTGCGGAGCACCCACGCGCCGCGCTCCACGGGGCTGGTGTGTTCGCCGTTTCCGCCCATCGCGAGGACGGCCGCCATCCCCATGAGACCGCCCCGGGGCGATCCCGCGGGAAGCGCCACTTTGCGAAAGTCATCCCCGGTGACACCCTCCAGACCGTAAAACTGCGCCAGCGCGCTGTTCACCACGGCGTAATCGGCCTTGAGCAAATTCCGCACACTGGCATTTTCGCGCAGCAG
>JBILWF010000100.1:0-7104 GCA_044370075.1 Chthoniobacteraceae bacterium
CGGGACGCGCGCCGGCTTTTCTCCGCCACTTGCCGACGGGGCGGGCTTCGCTGCACCACCCTTGAGCACGATGGGCGTCTGCCCGGAAATACCGTTCCCTACGGCATTTTCACGCTCCGAAGGTTCCAGAACGTAGAGGAATTTTGGGGAGGCCAGAATGATGGAGAGCGGCGTTTTGATGGCCTCAAAAAACGATTCGCCCGCGGCGGTGCGCTCCTCGAAACGCTTCACCAGGTTGTCCAAAAATCCGGGGCGCACCGGTTTGCCGCGGAAGGCACGCTGCGCGAACGCCTCCAGTACAGTGCGGGCCTCGGCGGCACCCGGTTTTTGGCCCAGCTCCACGTTTCCAAAAACGGCCCGGTGTGACTTGGGCGGCCACTGATCCAGGATGGGGCCCTCCCATTCCATCCAGTCCACCCACAGCTTGGGAGGCACCATCAGAAGAATTTCCCGCCAGCGTGTGTCCATGGGATCGCCGGGGTTTAGAAACTGGGTCTGTAGCGCCTTGCCCCGAAGCAGATTATGGCGCCGGTCGCGCACCCCAAAATCACGCGATCCAGACCGGGATATCCGCACCGGGAATTCAAAAATCTCGGGCTTCTCCGGGGTGCCGTCCACCGGGCTGCACCCAAGCAGCTTCATTTCCATGGGCCACGCGTTCTCGCCCTTGGTGCCGAATTCCAGAAAGCGGCGTTCATTTTTTTGGATGTTGGTGAAGGCCGCGCGTGTACGCACCACGTAGCGGCCCGCGGGCATGTCTCCAGGGATGGTGAGAATGGCGGCCTGCCGCGCGAGGGAGACGAGCGCTCCCGTCAGAGACAAGGGATCCTCCAGATACTTTTCCACGTTCTGAATGATGAGGCGTTCGCCCACCTCAGCCATCCCAGCCTGTCCCTCGTCATGATATCCAAACTCCGCGGCCGTTTTGCCCGATAAGCGCCATGTCCGGAATTTTTCGAGATGCTTGCGGGCGGTTTCCAGCTTGGAGCGTTCTTCCCTCAGCCACAGGTCCTCGCACTCCACCCGGACCACTTTGCGTTCGGGTTTGGGCTTGGTGACGATGGCGTCATCAAGGGCGGCGCGCGCAAGCTTGAGATACTGCTCGAACTGGTCGCTGGAAAAGAAAAGGCCCGAGCCAAAGGTGTCGAAGCCGGAGGTGCTCTCGTCCGGGGGAAGGTCCGAAGCGAGGACGTCCACGTCCAGCAGATCCCGCATGGTGTGGATGTATTCGCGCCGGTTGAGCCGGCGCAGCGTGATGGTTCCCCCGGAATCGGCGAGGGCTTTGCGCGCGGCCACCATCTGCTTGGAGAGGTGCGCGAGGAAGCTGGTTTTCTCCTCCGCGGAGGGCTGTTTTTCGTCCTCGGGCGGCATCTGGCCGGAATTGAGGTTGGCCAGCACCTTCTGCCAGCGCTCGGCGGTGGGAATGTCTGCGATGTGAAAGGGCAGGTCATCGAGGCGCACATCGCCCTTGTGCTTTTCGGCATTGTGACAGGACGTGCAGTATTTTTCAAAAAATGCGCGATGCGCGGGATCCACCGCGGCCTCGGGCGCAGCGTGCACGGCGGCGGCCGCCCAGAAAAAAAATCCGAGTACTTTCTTTAAGCGGGTGTTCACGGAAACGGTCATAGAAGCGAGGGGGCGGATCGCGTGGAACGCCGCGCTCCAGAGGGAGGCAGAGAACCGGCGGCACTCCGTGGGAAGGGATGCCGTTCAGGCCGCTTTTTGCCGCACAAAAACGTCCCGCGTTCCGGGATCGCGTTGCCTCGGTACGAAAAACAAAACCGGACCGGTGGATGCACCGGGCCAGGAGGCCAAAAAGCGACGCAACTCCGCCTGTTGGGAAACGCGACTACGGAGCGGGCTCCGGTTTTTTCCAGCCTTCCCGCTTGGCGACGAGATCAATGAGGCGGATGGGCCAGCGGGGGTTTTCAAAAAAATCGGGCCGCAACCGGTCGTACTCCTGATAGGCCTCCACAAAGAGCCGGTTTTCCGGAGATCCCACCTGTGCCACGGGGGGATAACGGCGTTTGACCTCTTGAAGCGCATCGGCGACGAGGCGGGAGTTGGGGTTGGAGGGATCGGATTCGGGCAGGTCCAACCCGAACATTTTGCCCACAGGCGCATCCTCGGAGGTGGGGGGGCGTTCGGCGGGGGCTGCCGCAGCTTCCCCGGCCACGATGGCTCCCTCCGCAGCGGCGGCGGCTGCGGCAGCGACGGAGGATGAAAGCACCGGTGGGACCGGCTTTTCTGCGCGCCGGGAGGGTTCCTCACGGGGCGCCGGCGCTTGGGGTGCGGAGGGTGCATCCGCGCGCTTCCATCCGTCGCGCTCGGCGAGCAACTCGGCGAGGTTCAGCGGCCAGGCGGGGTCGGCGAAAAACTCGTGTTTGTGGAGGCGCTCGAACTCGTTGAAGGTCTGGATGTACCGGGAATGCTCGCGGGAACCGACCTTGCGCAGGTTGGGGTAGCGTTTGAGCGCCTCGTCCTTGGCCAGACGGGTGGTGCGTTCGGAGACGGTTTCCTCGGGATCTGCGGCGGCGGGCCGGGAAGTCTCGGCGGTCTCCGCGTTCTCACGTGCGCCGGAGGGAGGGGCCGGGGCGACAGGGGACTTGGGTTCGGCCGGATTTGCACCCGGGGCAGCCGGCGTCTTGGGCGCGTCGCTCTGCGCCGCAACGGGCGTAGAAGCCGTGTTCGCGGGAGAGACTGCCGCCTCCGGGGTGAGAGGGGCGGAAGCGCGCCCGGCAACAAGCCCTCCCTGCACCGGTGCTCCCGGAGCGGGCGCAGGGACGACACCCTGGGAGTGTTTGATCTGCACCAGCCATTCCGCCCAGTCGGAGCTGGAAGCCCCCACCTTGACCAGGACAGGCACTGAAAGCGTGACCAAAAACCCGGCCGAAAGCAGGGCGAAGAGCCCGTTGCGCTGCGCGACAAGACGCAGTTGGAAAAAGATGAAGACCAGGAGCGAAATGAGCAGCGCCGTGCTGATGGCCACAAAGGCTTCCTTGGGCGCCCACAAGAAAGCGATCCCCGCCACGGGAAGTGCCGCGAGGGCCAGAAAAACGCCCGCGGCCAGGTTGCGACTGCCCTCCGCCGAGGCCGATGACAACACGATGGGCGTGGCCGTGGCCGCGCCCGGCGCACGCGTCTTGCCGCCCCCCGGGGAGGGAGCTGCCGGGGAGGAAGGAGAGGGTTCGTCAGACATGAGGGGTAAAATGCAAAGAAAAGCCCACGCCTTCCGGGATCCGCTCGGGAACAGCCACCCTGTTTCAGACAGGCGGATCGCCAGGCAGGCATGCGAGCCGCGGGAACCGATCTCCCGCCCGCTCAGGGGAAAGCCTAGCCGCTCCGGCTGAGGGAAACAAACCGGATTTTGGCCGAAGCCGCGGGGCGTTCCGGGGGCGGGATTGGTGCTCGGATCGGGCGAGGATTGTCTCTGGCCAAGAGCAAACCGCTCCGATACCCTGCGCGTTCCATCCATCCCACCCTGCATGAGACTCCGTCAGACGCCCCTGCTGATGCTTCTGTGGCTTGCCGCCCGGCTGGTCCCACAGGCTTGGTCGCAATTGTCCGGAGAGTCCGGCGGACCGCTCCAAATTGAATCCCGCGACGGGGGCCAGCGCGTGGGGAACATGGCCTCGGCCCGGGGGGACGTAGTCATCAGCTTCGGGGACACGACCATCTATTGCGACTACGCGCAGTACGACCACGAAAGCCGCAACGTGATGCTTTCGGGGGATGTTCGGATCTACCGCGGGGGCAAAATTTTTTCGGGTGACCGCGCAATTTACAACGTCGAAACCAAACAACTCTCCGGCGCGGAGTTCCGGACTGCATCGGGCCCCTTTCTGGCGCAGGCGCACGCCCTTTCGGCCGAGGGACGCGAAACGGTCGAGGCGGCCGGTGCGCTGCTCACCACCGACGACAGCCCGGATCCGTCCTTCCACGTCAACGCCCGCAAGGTGCGCATCTACCAAAACGACCACACCGAGTACGAAGACGTCACCGTGTACGTGGGGCGCACGCCGATTTTCTGGCTGCCGTACCTGTACCAACCCGCCAAGCTGGACCAGAGTTTTTCGCTCACACCCGGGGTGCGCTCCATGTGGGGTCCGTTTTTAATGACGCGCTACATGATCCCGCTGGGCTCCAATACGATCGGCGCCGCACGGGTGGATTTTTTAAGCAAACGCGGGGTCGGTCTTGGCTTTGATGCAACCCGCAGCTCAACCTCGGAGGGAAGCTGGGGTCGCTTTCGCTCGTATTATCTCTACGACGCCGCTCCGAGCAAAATTGCAACCTCCGACCCTGCGAAAACGGCTGGCACGCCGGTATACCGGGAAAAGGAGGTTTCGCCGCACCGCTACCGACTGTCGGTACAGGACCGCAGCTTCATAACCGACACGCTCTACACCAGCATTAACATCAACAAGCTTAGCGATATCAAATATTTGCAGGATTTCGCCCCGAATGAACTCCGCCTGGATCCCAACCCGGACACGGTCTTGAACATCACCAAGTGGCACGAGGACTTTACCCTCAGCCTGCAGTACCGGAGGCAGTTCAACCAAGCCTTTGAAGGGTCCGGAAAACTCCCCGAGTTGGCCCTTGACGTCAAACGCCAACCGCTTCCACTTCCCGGCCTATTCTACGAGGGGGAAAGCAGCATCGCCCGGCTGAGCCGGAAATTTCCGCGGGACGGGAATTTCTTCCGCGATCCTTTTTTTCTGACGCACCCCCCCACGTATCAGTACGACCAGACCAGCACCACCCGGGTGGACAGTTTCCACCAGATACTCTTTCCCAAAACCTTTGGAGGCTGGCTCTCGGTGGTTCCGCGCCTGGGCCTCCGTGCTACGCATTACACCAATTCCGTGGATGAGAAAAAACTGGCGGCGGCGCCTGCCGGCCAAGCCAGCCCCGCGGACTTAAGCGGGGGCGATGCGCTTACCCGCGTGGCCGTCAACGCCGGGGTGGAAGCCTCCGTGAAGTTCAGCAGGAGTTTTGACTCGGTGGAAAGCCGGAGCTGGGGACTGGACGGCCTGCGGCACGTGGTCCAGCCCTACATGAACCTGTCGGTGGTCGACTCCAATCAGGACACCCGCCGCATCCTGCCCACCGACGTTCTAAACCTATCCACCAAGCTGCCCCCGATTGACTTCCCACAGTTCAACTCCATCGACTCCATCACCAGTTGGAAAATCCTCCGCTTGGGGGTCCGCAATCGCCTGCTGACCCGGCGGGATGAAGCCACTTTTCACTGGCTGGAGATGGACACCTTTTTCGACACCCGCTTTCAGCGCCCCACCCTCTTTAGCTTCGGAGGCAACCTGCCCCCCGACTACATGGCGGCGGATCTGGGCAAATACTCCAACCTGTTTCAACGGATCCGGTGGAACCCCACCCCGTGGGCGTCCTTTTGGCTGGAAGGACAGGTGCCTGCCTTCGACGCGGGCTTCTCGGAAGTCAACCTGACCTCCCGCTTTCAACCCCACCGCGATGTGATCGTCGGGTTTGGTAACCGCCACATCTCCGGTTTCAACCCGCGCAATGCAAACACCGCCTCCGCCAACTCCGCCGCTCCCGCCTCCAGCCAGTTTCAAGATTCGGACCTGCTCAACGGACTGCTCCGCCTGCGGGTGAGCGACAACTGGGCGGTGGGTTATGAGGAAAACTTCGAACTGCGCTCCAAACAATCCCTCTTCCAGCGCTTCACCGTCGAACGCGACCTGCGCTCGTGGGTGGCTTCCCTGAGTGTCGTCTCCTTCGAACGGGGTTCGCGCAGCGACGTTTCGGTTCTTTTCACCCTCTCGCTCAAGGACCTCCCCCAAATCCAGCTCCCCCTCCACTTCGACCCCTCCGCCTCCGCCTCCACCAACAACACCAGAAATCAGTAATCTGCGACCAGGCGCGTTCCACCGGTGCCCGGAGCCAAAAACGATTTTTGTGTACCCATGAGAGAAGAAAACGCGGACTGCGCATTGTTTGCCGTCGTGCTGGCGGGCGGTTTCGGAGAGCGCTTCTGGCCCCTGAGTCGGCAGGCCCGTCCCAAACACCATCTCTCCCTGCTCTCGGAGCGTTCCCTGCTGGAGACCACCATCCAAAGACTGGAAGGCCTCGTGCCGCCGCACCAAATCCTGGTGCTCACCTCCGCCCCCCAGGAGGAAGCCGTCCGCAAATTGCTGCCCGGCACACCCGCGCAGAACATTCTCGTCGAACCCGAGCGCCGCGACACGGGCGCTGCCATGGCCCTCGCTGCCGCCATGGTGGGCCGCCTCAACCCCGACGCCACCGCGGTGGTGCTTCCCTCCGACCACCACATCCCCTCCCCGGCCGCCCTGCGCCAAACGCTGCGCGAAGCAATCCGGGCCGCGAGGGACTTGAACCACATCGTCACCATCGCCATCCCCCCCACCTTCGCCTGCACCGCCTTCGGCTACCTCGAGCTGGACCACACCGCCACCCCCGGTTCCACGGCCCGCCGCCTGACGCGATTTCACGAAAAACCCGAGCGTGCGGTCGCGGAAAACTATCTAGCCCGCGGCAACTTCCGCTGGAACGCCGGCATGTTTGTGTGGACGGTCCAAGCACTGCGGGCGGCCCTCGCACATGCAAACAGCGCGTTGTCGGATTTTACCGAGAATCTGATCGCCTCCAGCGCTCCGGAAGCCCTACTTGCCTCCGATTTTGCCTTCCTTCCCAAGGTTTCCTTTGACCGCGCCATCATGGAGAAAATTCCCGTGGCCTATGCCGTCGAAGCGGGCTTTGCGTGGGACGATTTGGGTGGGTGGCCGGCGGTCGGGCAGTATCTCGCGCTTCAGGAAGGGGGCAACGCCAGCAACGTGCCGGTCCACGCGCTGGATGCCTCCGGAAACGTGGTCTTTTCCGATCAACCCGGGCAGCAGGTCGCCCTCCTGGGGGTCTCCGGACTCATCGTCGTCAACACGGGGGACGCCCTGCTGGTGTGTCCCCAGGAGGAATCCGAACGACTGCGCGACCTCGTGGGCCGCCTGCCGCAGCCCCTGCGGTAGGGCCGAACTCCGAAATTTAAAATCATCTTTCTGCAGATAAATCCCTGTTTGAAAAAAGTTTCGCCGCGAACGCAACTCC
>JBILWF010000002.1:0-18962 GCA_044370075.1 Chthoniobacteraceae bacterium
CTGCTACGCGGCTTGGATCCAACGCGGCGGTAACCCGCAATCGCCCGGAGGCCGCGATATCGTCTGGCGGCTGCGCTCCGCCCAGTGCGCCAAACCCCTGGCTGCCGCCGTGAACAACCCCTCCGTTGCAGAGGCCGAGAAACCCCGCTTGATGCGGGCCTTTGACTTCCTACCACATTCCACGGAAAGACAAGAGGCCCTCCAGCAAATCGCGACCGGAACCCACGTGCCAGCCTCTCTGGCACGGCATGCTCTGTTTGAACTTCGGGGCACTGAAGCAATCCAAGCCCCCGATATCCAGGCAGTCATCGACGGAGCTTTTCAAAAGTCGATCGGAACACCGGAATTTGTTCAATTCGCCGCGGCTTTCGGACTCGGAAACCGCGCCGCGCAGCTGCTCAAAACCATGGAAAAAATCAGCGGCACACCGGAGGCTGAGGTTGCAATTCAGTTGCTCGAAAAGACTGCGGAAGGCTCCGAACTGCTTAAAACAGCCTTTGCCGGTCCGAAAGCGCTCTCTTTGGTTGAGATCCTTGCCACAGTTCCGTCTGCGCCCGCCCGGGACCGCCTGCTCAAAATGCTTCGATCCGACCAAAGAGAGATGCGCATAGCCGCTGTCCGAGCCTTGGCCCGCTCCCAATCAGGAGCCGAAGCACTCGTGTCTCTTGCGAACAAAAACCAGTTTCCCGAAGAACTACGCCAGACAGCCTCCGAAGCCCTCGCCTTGATTCAGTTCAGTGATAGGGACAACAAATTCAAAGCGGAACTCTCCAAGCACTTTGCTCTCGGCGCCGCGACTGCCGCGGGGGCAACGCTTCCATCCATCACCGACCTAGTGAAAAAGAAAGGGGATATCGAGCGTGGAAAAGTGGTTTTCAACCGTTTGGAAAGCTCGTGCGTAACCTGTCACAAAATCGGCACGACCGGCGCTGAGTTCGGACCGAACCTGTCGGAGATCGGGACAAAACTCGGCCGGGATGCCTTGTATGACGCCATTCTCAATCCAAATAACGGCATCTCGATGGGCTTCGAAACCTATATTTTCAGCCTGTCCAACGGCACTCCGACGGTCGGCATCCTGCGGAGCGAGACGGAGCAGGAAATCACGCTCGCCCTCCCGGGGGGCAGCACCCAGCGCCTGCGCAAAATCGATGTCAAAAAACGCGAAAAGCTGCCCCATTCGATGATGCCAAACGGTTTGGGACAAATTCTTGGAGAACAAAACCTCGTCGATCTCGTGGAATACCTTTCGGCGTGCAGAGCAAAATAGCCGCCTCTCTCTGCGGCCAAAATCTCCGGCCCAAAAACCTTCGCATGACCGCTCCGCAAACTCTCCTCACCCGCCGGTTCTCAAAAAAACGCATGCGCCCCCTCCCGTCCGTTTTTGCATCCATCCTGCTCTCAACCGGAACCTGCTCCCTGATGGGCCAGCAACCCGCAGCGAATGCCTCCGCGCCTCCTGATTTCGCCCACCAGATCGCGCCGATTCTCAAACAGCATTGTGGCAACTGCCACACCGGAGACAAAAAGAAAGGCGGCTTCTCGCTGAACACCCGAGGGGATTGGACTGCGGGCAGCGAAAACGGGCCGGTTTTTGATTCCAAGGCGCCGGAAAAAAGCAAGGTGATCGACGTGCTTTTCAGCGCCGATCCAGACGTGGTTATGCCTCCCCACGAGAAGGACCGCCCCCGGCCCACCAAGGAGCAATTGGACCTGCTTCGCCGCTGGGTTCTTACCGGTGCCGCCTGGGAGCCCGGATACGCTTTTGTAAAGCCGAGTTATCAGGCCCCGGTCAAACCGCGTCTCCCCAAGTTGCCCGACGCCGTGGACAACCGCGAGCACCCCTTGGACCGTCTTCTGGACGCCTATCTGGCAAAAAATAAACTTCCTCTGCCCGAACTGGCAGATGACGCCACTTTCGCGCGCAGGGTATACTTGGACCTCATTGGATTACTCCCCTCCCCCGAGGCACTCCAGAACTTCACTCGCTCCACCACTCCGAACAAACGTGCGAATCTGGTGGATTCACTTTTGAACCAAACCACCGAGTACACCGAACACTGGATGACCTTTTGGAACGATCTTCTCCGGAATGATTACGGTGGAACAGGATTCATTACCGGCGGTCGCAAACAGGTATCCACATGGCTTTACGAGGCCCTCAAGACAAACATGCCCTACGATGCGATGGTGCGTGCGCTCGTGAATCCATCGGGTGAGACCGAAGGCTACGCGCAGGGCATCACCTGGCGCGGCACAGTCAGTGCCAGCCAAACCCGGGAGGTTCAGTACGCTCAATCCGTTTCACAGTCTTTCCTCGGACTGAACTTCAAGTGCGCCTCCTGTCATGACAGCTTCATCGACCGCTGGAAGCTCACCGACGCTTACGGTTTTGCGGCGGTGTATGGCGACAAACCCATCGAAATCGCGCGGTGCGAAAAGGGCACCGGAAAGATGGCGGTTCCCTCCTTTCCATTTCCGGAGATTGGCCAGATTGATCCGCAAGCCCCCCGCGAGGAGAGACTCAAGCAACTCGCAAATCTGATCACGCACCCCGAAAATGGTTGGTTTGCGAGAACCATCACCAACCGCCTCTGGGCTACACTGCTGGGACGCGGATTGGTTCATCCGGTGGATGCCATGGGCACGGAGCCCTGGAGTGAGGAAATTCTGGATTATCTGGGTTGGGATCTGGCCCAAAATCATTTCGACCTAAAGAAGACCCTTCGGCTGATCGCCACCTCGCGCGCCTACCAGTCTGCCGCTGAAATTCGCGCCAAACAGGACGACACAGGCAAATACGCATTCCGCGGCCCCCGCGCTAAACGCCTTACTGCCGAGCAATTTGTGGACTTGCTGTGGCAGGTTACAGAATCTGCCCCCACCCATGTCGACGCACCTGTGCACCGGGGCGTTCCGGATGAAAAGAAATTGGCATCGACGGAGCTGAGCGCCCGATTCATCCAGGCCCCCGCGGCTCCCGAGGCCTCTCGGGATTCCAAACCAGCCCCATCAAACGCCAGGGGAGCCGCCGCAAAAACAGCGCCTTTGACCGTGCTCCACAAAGTAGTAGAGCTTCCGGCGAAACCGGTACGCATTAGCGGCGTACTGATGGAGCCAGCGGGAAATTCTGCGCGACTGCTTCTCAACGGCGTGGTTCATACCTTTCAGCGCGGGGCGCGGGACAGGGGCTCTTCCAGCCCCAAGGCTGGAGAGGTTCAAGAACTGCAGATCACCGATCACTTCACGGCGGGAGCCAACCTGTTTGCCATCGCACAAAACACGCCGCCCAAAGGCGACCATTCCCCGGTACTCCTGGAATTGGAGGTGCTCTTCGCCGACGGCAAAACCCTGCGCATCGCATCGGACGCCGGTTGGCAGGCCGGCTTTGGATTCAACGAAGAATCGGTGACCGGAAAAAAACTGGCTCTTTCCCACGCCGATTTCAAAGCCGCCTCATGGGTTCCCGCCCTGATGAGCGAGGCGGAGGTTCCCGCCGCCAAAGTCAAGCCGCGCTTTGTGGTAGCGACGCAACCGCCCCTGCCGGCACGCGCGGCTCTTTTGAAGGCAGACCTGCTGATGCGCACGCTGGGTAGGCCCAACCGTGATCAAATTGTGACATCCCGCCCTCAGGATTTGAGCACACTCGAGGCACTCGACTTGGCCGCAGGACAACGCCTCTCCCAAATGCTCAGCGCCGGCGCGGCGAAGGTTTCCCAGCGGAAATGGAACTCAAACGAAGAACTGGTGGACTGGGTATTCCATGCCGCCCTCGCACGAAATCCTTCCCCGCCGGAAAAGGAGGCTTCGGTGGAGATTCTCGCTCAGGCCAGCACCCAAAAACAGGCTGCCGTAGAGGATTTACTCTGGTCTCTGTTCGCCCTCCCCGAATTCCAACTCATCCGCTAAACAGTCCTTCTATTTGCCATGAACGCGCTCCCTCTGGACCCTGAAAACACGCGGCGGGACTTCCTTAAGAAGCTGTCCGCCGCCTCGCTCGCGGCGATGATGACGCCCGAACCGCGCTCCTTTGCCGCGGCGGCTGAGAAAGTAATCCATCCCAAGGCAACCGCCGACTCCTGCATTCTGCTGTGGATGGGCGGAGGAATGGCTGCCCCGGATAACTTCGATCCAAAACGGTATCTTCCCTACGAGAAGGGACGGCCGATGAAAGACATCCTATCGACGTTTCCAGCCATTAATACGGCGGTCGATCACATCAAAATTTGCGAGGGGCTTGAAAACATCGCCAGCGTGATGGATCGCGGGACGCTAATCCGCTCCCACGTGCAGCCCGATCTGGGAAGCATTCTCCACTCGCGCCACCAGTACCACTGGCACACTGGTTACGTGCCCCCGCAGACCGTCGCCTGCCCCCACATCGGCGCCTGGATGTCAAAGGTTCTTGGGCCGCGCAACCCGGTGATGCCCGCGTTCATAAACATCGGACAGCGAATCGAAGGAGTCGGCGAGTCCGAAGAGATCAAAGCCTTCACGACGGCGGGCTTTTTCGGAACCGAATACGGTCCGATGAATTTGCCTTTTCCGGAGGAGGCAGCCCGTTCCGTGCGCCCTCCTGCGGGCATGGATGCAGGCCGCTTTGAATCGCGCTACAAACTGTTTCGCAAGCTTGTGGACCAGAGCCCGAACCGGGACTTTTTGAGCGACTATCAAAGGGAATCCATGCTGCGCTCGTTTGAAAATGCGCAGAGACTGCTCAGCTCGAAGGAACGAGATGCATTCGATCTCACCCTCGAACCGCAGGAATCCTTCGCTAAGTATGATACCGGGCGCTTCGGCAGGGGGTGCCTGCTTGCGAGGCGTCTGGTGGAGAACGGCGCGCGCTTCGTGGAGGTCACCACCGAATATGTTCCATTCCTCCATTGGGACACGCACGGAAGCGGCCACGAAACCCTCGTGCGCATGCACAAAGAAATTGATCTCCCCATCGCCACGCTCATTCGCGATTTGGAGGATCGGGGACTTTTGGATCGCACGCTCATTGTCATTGCCACCGAATTCAGCCGGGACGCCATGGTGGAGGGCACCGTGGGATCCAGCGCGGGTGACCAGGCAGCGCACAGGGGTGACACCATGGAGGATCCGAAACACTACGGTCTGCACCGACATTTTACAGGAGGGTGCTCCGTCGCTATGTTTGGAGGCGGTGTCAAAAAAGGTTTTCTTTACGGAAAAACCGCCCCGGAACGCCCCTGTCTTGCCGTCGAAAACCCGGTCAGCGTACCCGACATGCATGCGACGATCTTCACAGCAATGGGCATCAGCCCGAAGACCGTGTTCGACATCGAAAACCGTCCGTTTTACGCGACACTGGATGGCAAGGGTGTCGCCGTAAAAGACGTTTTCGCGTAGGAATTCTCAAAGGATCGCGCGGCATGCGCGCCGCCGGAATTAACGCACACTGCCCCCAGGTTTTCAGTTTGAGGTCCCGCTGGCCGCGAGTCTGCACACAAAAAAGGTTTTGATCTCGCGGTATCGTCAATGGATACCCCAACATCCTGAGCGGTCTCCGCCCCTCAACTCCATTCTTCCGACGTTCATGCTTCGAATACGCGCTTTCCAAGGTCTTGTTCCCGCACCCGAGATCGTTTCCCAAGTTGCCTGTGTTCCCTACGATGTGGTTAATACGGAAGAGGCAGCGGTACTGGCCGCGGGCAATCCGCATTCCTTGATGCATGTGGACCGGGCCGAGATTCACCTGCCAGCCAGCACGGACCCCTACAGCTCGGTCGTATACGAGACTGCGCTCTCCCATTTTAAGCGGCTTCAATCCGAGGGCTCTCTCCGCCGTGAATCAAAACCCTGCGTCTATTTGTACCAGCAGACCATGGGAAACCATGTTCAAACAGGACTCGCGTGCGTTTGCCACATCGAGGACTACGAGAACAACATCATCAAAAAACACGAAAAAACGCGCAAAGACAAAGAAGATGATCGCACCCGACTCATCGATACACTGAGTGCGGATACCGGACCCGTTTTTCTCACCTATCGCGACCATGCGGGTATCAACGCACTTGTTTCTGAAATCGTTACAAATCGCGAGCCCTCGGCAGATTTCGTCGCACCCGACGGCATTCGCCACACGGTCTGGCGGATAGAAGGCGGAGATGATTTTGTGGGGCTCTTCGCCGAGGTGCCCATCTCCTACGTCGCCGACGGACATCACCGCACCGCGAGTGCCGTCCGTGTCGGCCGCGAGCGGCGTGACAAAAATCCGAATCATACGGGGCTGGAGGATTACAACTGGTTTCTGTGCGTGCTTTTCCCAGAAAGCCAGCTTCGGATTCTCCCGTACAACCGGGTCGTAAAAGATCTAAACGGCCACTCCGCGGATAATTTTCTACGTGCTGTCAGCGCCGTATTCCGCGTCTGCGCCGATGCCACCCCGGATCCCATTCATCCCGGGGACGTTCGAATGTATTTGGGTGGAAAATGGTACCAGTTACTCTGGCATCCCGCTTCCGATGCGGATCCGATCGGTCGCTTGGACGTGACCGGCCTTCAAGAACGTCTCTTGGCGCCGATCCTTGGGATAGACGATCCGCGAACAAGCAAAAGAATTGATTTCGTTGGCGGTATCCGGGGAACAGAGGAACTGGTGAAGCGTGTGGAGAGCGGAGATTCGGCTGTGGCGTTTTCAATGTATCCCACGACGCTTTCCCAGTTGATGGATATCGCGGACGCTGATCAGATTATGCCTCCGAAAAGCACCTGGTTCGAGCCAAAGCTTCGTAGCGGGCTTTTCATTCATACTTTTTAAGATGGCCGGAAGGACGCGGAAACGCCCCACTCAAACCTTTCCTGAACTGCGCTTTCTCCGTCAGGCTTTCAAGTTTGCGACCCCGAGCCTCCGCGCGCCGCGCGCTTGCGCGTGCTTGCGAATATAAAAGGCCGCTCCTGCTACAAGAACAGGAGCGGCAGGGAGTGCGCCCCGCGAAAGCAGGACGCCTCGCTCTTCGAAATAAACTATTTTTTGTCCGCTCCCTCTGCGGGCTTCTTCTCGCGAATCACTTCCGGCTGTGAAGGGCCTTCAGTGGCAACGGGCTCGGAGACATTCGCTCCCGTTACCCGTAACACCGTGATATCCGCGTCACCCCGGTAATGTACCCCTTCAGGCAGATTCAAATCACGGAGGTGGATGGCGTCGCCCACATTCAAGGCGGAAACATCCACCACGATGCGCTCGGGAAGGTCCTTGGGCAGACACTCCACTTCGACACTATGCAGCATCATCACAAGCAAACCTCCGTAAGTTTTCACCCCCACCGATTCCCCCACGGTCTCAACCACGACGTGCGCATGCAGTTTCTCGTCCTCGGCAACAGCATGAAAGTCCACGTGAAGAATGTCACCGCGTACGGCATGGTGCTGAACACTCTGAATCAATGCCAGTTTGCTGGCTGCACCCGACTCGCCCGCAATTTCAAGCTCGACAAGCATCTGCTCGCCGGTGGCACGCGCCAGCACCTCCTGAATCTGGCGCGCACCCACCTGCAGATTTGCCGCCTTGTACGTCGCCCCATAAATGACTGCAGGAACCTGGCCGGCGGCACGGAGTTTCTTAACCGAGTTACGCCCGGCATGTGAACGAGTTTGAACGGCAATTTTGGTTTGTTTGGCCATAGTCTGTTGTTTTCCTGTTATTTTTTTCGGATCTCAAAAAGTGAGCTCACGGATTCATCGTCATGAATTCTTTTGATGCCCTCGCCGATGAGTTCGGAGATGCACAGGGCAGTCAGCCTAAAACCCGGCACATGCCGCTCCGGTACGCTGTTGGTAGTAATCAATTCCGCAAGGCATGAATTCGAAAGACGTTCGACGCCCAAATCCGAAATCACCGCGTGACTGACGCATGCGATTAACTGACTCGCTCCGCGTTCCTTGAGGATTTTAGCCGCACTCACAAGTGTGCCGGCGGTTTCTGTCAGGTCATCCACGAGAATCACGTCTCTTCCCTCCACATCCCCTATCACGTTTAGAGCCTCTGTTTCGGTCGGGCTCTTGCGCCGCTTCGCCACGATGGCCAGGGTGGCACCCAAGCTCTCCGCATACGCCGAAGCCATTTTCAATCCACCCACGTCGGGAGACACCACCACCAGATCCTTGAATCTTCGCTGGTGGAGTTCGCGAATGATCACAGGCGCTGCGTAAAGATGGTCCACAGGTATGTCGAAAAATCCTGCCACCTGCTGCGCATGCAAATCCATGGTAAGCACCCGATTAACACCCGCCGCTGTCAGCAGGTTGGCAATGAGCTTTGCAGTGATCGGTACACGCGGCTGATCTTTTCGATCCTGCCGCGCGTAACCAAAAAAGGGAATTACCGCAGTAATTCTCGCGGCACTCGCCCGCCGGACGGCGTCCACCATGATCAGCAACTCCATCAAGTTCTGATTCGTCGGGGGACAACTCGGTTGAACAATAAACACGTCGCGCCCGCGGATGTTCTCGTTGATTTTCACGTAAGTCTCTCCATCCGGGAAAGACGTCACAGTCGCATCTCCAAGTGGCACACCGATGTAAGCACAGATACGCTCCGCCAGGACCCTGTGGGCCGAGCCGGTGAGAACCTTCATCTCGGAGGACGTACGATACATGAAAGTAAAAGGAAAAGGGCCCGTGAGATTAGGGTCCTGTCGCCGAAAGACAAATCCAAAAACGCCCCAAAGATCGCCCCCGAAAAACCGCCGCAGACTTCCACAAACGGCAAAACACGCTTCTGGGAGTAAAATCCGGTCAACTCCCGACTCTCCCAGACTGTTCGCTCAGTTTCCTCGAACAGTGTTCCCCCTAACGAATCCCAATCCCGAACTAAGCCAAAATTTCCCGGACCACCTTGCCATGCACATCCGTCAGGCGGAATCGGCGGCCCAGAAAACTGTAGGTCAGGCGCTCGTGATCAAGTCCCAGACAGTGAAGGATCGTCGCCTGCATGTCATGCACGTGCACCGGTTTTTCAGTCACATGAAAACCAAACTCGTCCGTCGCACCATGCGTCACACCGCCTCGTATGCCGCCTCCAGCCATCCACATCGTGTAGGCCTGCGGATGATGATCCCGCCCCTGAGCGCGTCCCAGTGACGGATTGGTCTCCACCATCGGAGTGCGTCCAAACTCCCCCCCCCACACCACCAGGGTGGAATCCAACAGCCCGCGCTGCTTGAGGTCCTTCACCAAAGCAGCGGAGGCGCGGTCGGTTTTTTCGCAATTACCCCGGTGGTTTCCCGCAAGCCCACTGTGGGCATCCCAGCCCTCGTGGTAGATGTTAATAAAACGCACGCCGCGTTCCACCATCCGGCGCGCAAGCAAACAGGCCCGCGCAAAGGAGGGCTTTTCAGGTTCGCAGCCATAAAGCGCCAGTGTCTCCCGCGTTTCGCTTTTAAGATCCATCAAATCCGGAGCGCTTGTCTGCAAACGAAAAGCCATCTCGTACGCGTTGATGCGGGTAGCAGTTTCCGGGTCACCCAAATTCGCCAACTGCTCCCGGTTCAAATCACCAACCAAATCCAACGTATCCCTCTGCAAACGGACATCGATGCCAGAGGGACTGTTTACGTTGAGGATGGCATCGCCCTGGTTGCGGAACCTCACGCCCGTGTAAGTGGTCGGTAAAAAACCACTCGACCAGTTCGCGGTTCCGCCACTCACCCCGCTGCCGGTGCTCATCACCACAAACGCCGGTAAATCACGGCCCTCGGCCCCCAGTCCGTACGTAACCCACGCGCCCATGGATGGGCGTCCGGGTTGCGAAAAACCCGTGTTGAAAAAGACCTGGGCGGGCGCGTGATTGAACTGGTCGGTTGTTACTGAGCGCACAAAACAGACGTCATCCACAACGGAGGCCAAATGCGGAAGCACCTCGGCCACTTCAGCTCCAGACTGTCCGTGGCGGTCTATGCGAAACTGCCCCGCCATGACTGCCGCGTCCGGCCGGATGAACGCATACCTCTGGCTGCCGATCACCGAGGGAGGAAGGGGCTTGCCCTGATGCTTTTGCAGCTCCGGCTTGGGATCAAACAAGTCGATGTGCGAGGGGGCGCCCGCCATGAAGAGGTGGATAACTGCGCGGGCTTTTCCCGTAAAATGAGGAGCCAAGGCGGCCCTCACGCCGTCCGCTCGGGCCGGAAGGGCGCTCTCCGCGAGAAGCGTGGCAAGCCCGATCTTACCCAAGCCAACACCGCACTCTTTTAAAAACCAACGACGGCTCTCGGGCATGTTTAACACGGAGGAGCCGTTTGAAAGACAGGAGAGGGAGCGTTTCATCGAAAGGAGACGGCTTAGTTTTTGGTCACAAATTCATCCAAGTTGAGCAGGGCTCGCGCGGTCACCACCCAAACAGCGCGCTCCTCGGCGGGAGATTTCACCAAGCCCGTGCCAGGCACCTCGCTGGGGCTCAGCTCAGACGCATTTAACGATCCGGATTGAATGCGACTGCGCTGGACGGTGACAAAATCCAGCAACCGGCTCATTTCGCGCTCCGTGGGATGACGCGTGAGACACCGTCGAAAGAGCAGCTGCATTTTTTGCGCGTCAGATGCATTCATTGCGGCCACATCGGCCCCAACACGGCGTGCTGCCTCCAAAAACATCTCGTCATTGAGCAACGTAAGCGACTGCAGCGGCGTGTTTGATACCTCGCGGCGGGCAACGCAGACTTCCCCCGCAGGCGCATCAAAAGTGTTGTACATCGCAAAGGGGGCCGAACGTTTCAGGAAAGTGTAAATCGAGCGCCGGTAGCGATCCTCCCCCTTGCTGGGAGACCATCCCGCTCCCCCGTATGCGACCTCCTGCACCCCGGGTGGCTGGGGCGGATACACCGGCGGCCCAAACATTTTCTCAGAGAGCAGTCCGCTCGCCGCCAAAACCGAATCGCGAACCGTTTCCGCATCCACGCGAAACCGGGGCCCGCGTGCCAGCAACCGATTGGCCGGATCCCGTTCGAGCATCTGCTCGGTAACCCGGGAGGCTTGTGCGTACGTCTCGCTGGTGACCAGAAGCCTGTGCAGCTTCTTCGTAGACCAGCCCTGACGCACGAACTCCTGTGCAAGCCAGTCCAACAATTCTGGATGTGTAGGCGTCTCGCCCTGGTACCCAAAGTCTCCCACGGTCCGGACCAACCCCGCGCCGAAGAATGCGTGCCAGTGCCGGTTGACCGTGACCCTCGCCGTCAGCGGATGCACGCCGGAAACCAACCACCGCGCAAATCCCAACCGATTAAGCGGCTGATTTTTATCCATTGGCGGAAGAAAGGCGGGAACTCCGGCTTCCACGCGCTCCTGGGGCTGGAGAAACTCGCCGCGACGATGGATAAAAGTCGGCCGGCGATTCTGCTCCGGCCTCTCGCGCAACACCAATGATGTTTGCAAAACCGGAACCCGCCGCAGGGCCCGGATGCGATCCGCGATCTGGGGAGCTTCCCGGCCCGAGAGAAAAAACTGTTCGCGCAGGGATGCGCGCTGCTCCGGGGTCCAGGACGCGTTTGGGAGTTTTAGGAGAGGCTGCAAATCCGGATCCAGCGTGGAGGCGGCCGCTCCTCCCGGCGACACCGTATGCGCGAGACGGAATTTTCCGAGCGAACAGGCGTAGTGACGCCCAAACTGCATTCGCACGGTGATTTCGGAGCCCGCCGGAAGCGGCGCATCCAGCACAAAAACCGCGTGGATCGCCTCGCCCGTTCTTCCCGCGCCAGACCATCCGGTCTGCAGGTCCCCATCGGTTGCCAACAGCGCGGAGCTGGGTCTTCCTCCAAAAGCACTCCCAGAAAAACTCTCCGAGGCCCTCGCAACCTTCACGGGTACTCCGTTCGCGGTTTGCGAACCTCCGGACCAAACGCCGAATTCGCCCAGAAAAAAGTCCCCCTTTGGCCCCTCATAGTAAGCCATTCCGGGACCATGCAAAGGCAGGCTCGGATCAGGAAGAGCCTCCAAACGCAAGGCCGTGATCCCCGCGGGCAAATCCCGGAAGAGCAACTCGTACGTGTCATTCTTGGAAATGTCGCCGGAGACGAGCACCGAGCCGTCGGCTTGGGGGCTTAAAAGGGGAAGGTTTGACTTTGCAGAAGCTGGATGCAGAACGGTCCATTCCACCAAGGCCTCGCGCTCCCGCGAGATCCAGGATTCAAACGCTGCCTCACACAAAGCGGTGGCTCGGTCGATCTGTTCCTGGTTGCGTTTCGGGGCGGGAGTGGAGGGTGCCGAAACCTTCGACTTTCCCGCACCCTGAACCCTATCGGAAGCCTTTTCCTCAGGAAGAGGCCACAACCCGGGGGCCTCAGCCAGATACCTTCCGAGCTCATCGCGATTCCGCTCAATCGCCTGCTGGATAGACGCCGGATCCAAATGCAGATCGGGTTCCTCAGCGTTATTGAAGAAAGCCATCAGCTGGTAGTACTCGGAGTGAAGGATTGGATCGTACTTGTGGGTATGACACTGGGCGCAGCCGGTGGTGAGTCCCAGCCACGTGATCCCCGTGGTAGCAACTCGATCCGTAATTGCATGAAAACGGAATTCGAGCGGATCAATTCCACCCTCCTCGTTAAGCATTGTGTTGCGATGAAAGCCGGTCGCTACGCGTTGTTCCTCCGTCGCATTCGGCAACATGTCACCGGCAAGCTGCTCAATCGTAAACTGGTTGAAAGGCATGTCCGCGTTCAGAGCGCGGATCACCCAGTCACGATAGGGCCAAATAGAACGCGTACGGTCCTTTTCGTATCCGTTGGTGTCAGCGTATCGCGCGAGATCTAGCCACTTGCGCGCCCACCTCTCCCCGTACCTTGGAGAGGCGAGAAGCTCGTCAATAACGGCCTCCTTGGCGGCCGCTGCATCCGCAGAATATGCCGCAAGGAACCTGTCGGCCTCCTGCACCGTGGGCGGCAGGCCTATCAAATCCAAGTACAACCGGCGGAGTAAAACAGCGGGCTCTGCCGCGGGGGCCGGCACGAGTCCCTCCTTGGCCAGTCTGTCCCGCACAAACGCATCAATCGGATGGCCGGCACCGGGAATTTGCGGAACGGAAGCAGAGCGCGGCGGCTGGAATGCCCAGTGCTCCCGATACTCGGCACCTTGAGCAACCCAGCTCTTAAGAATTTCCCTCTCCCGTCCCGTGACTTCATGCTTGGTGCTCGGCGGCGGCATCACCTCTTCGGTGTCCTCCGAAAAAATACGGCGGATGAGTTCGCTTTTCTGCGGTTGCCCCGGCACGAGAGCAACGGCGCCCGACTTGGCAGGGCGCAAAGCCGCCTCCCGCCGATCCAAACGAAGTCCGCCTTTGACAGACTTCTCATCCGGGCCGTGACACTTGAAACAATGGCTTGCAAGAATCGGACGCACATCCCGGTTGAAGTCAACTGGTTCCTGCGCACTCGCCGCCTTAAGTGCCTGCTGGCTAATTCCAAAAACTCCGTAAATTAGCGTGACCGCCACGCAAACAACACGCGGGAGGTACCGGGAGCGATGCTTATCCATAAAGGTTCTCTGGTTTTGAGTGAGGTCAGTTTGCCTCTCGATTTGAAGTCGCAACAGTCCCAAATCTGGAGCTCACAACGATCATTTGCGCTCCTCCGGTTCGCAATCCACCTCTCCCCTACGGGCTGATGGCTGCAGTTCACTGTCATCTCCGAACTCATCTCGTCCCATGCGACACGCTCTACAGAGCGGTTCAACCGTGCCCGCACGAAATCTCATCCTGAAACAGAAATGGCAGACACCCGCCCCATTTCCCAACCAAAATCCCACCCTACGCTGCCTCTCTTGCTGCTCGAAATCACATGCTGGGGCTGAATTTAAAATCACCTCAGAGCACCTTCTTCGGAGTATGGATAGGCGAGGGATGCCGCGACTGTGGCATGGGAGGCAAAGGCGTCAACGTGACAGACGGGCGGATTCCCAAAAAGCTCTCCGGCTTGGGACTACGTTGTGCCCCGGTGGGGCACGCTTCCAAGGCTCTGGAGGTGGGCGGCCGCGCTTTACCCCCATGAGCGGAAACACTCGGTATTGAATGACGCGTAATCTTAACCACACCAAAAAGCCAGCGCTCAACAGGCCTGTCTCGAGTCAAACACAGAACAGAAGATCGCCATGGATTCAGGCAGCGTTTAACCCAAATCAGGCCCCGCCGTCGAAACTCGCAGAATCATGATTTTCGGGTGGTTGAGAAAGAATCTCCCCTGCCGTTTTGAAGTGCATTTTAGCGACCCTCCCAAGCCCCTCCCTGCCAAAATTTTGCACAACTCTCTGTCCAGCAATTTTCACTGCCGTAGAGGCTCCCCTCGGCAGGGAAAATCCCGCACTTTGCTCCTGCCTATCCAGCCAGTCGACAAACGCTTCCCGCGCCAGAATGGATGCCGCTGCAACCGCCGGATCACTTTCCGCCTTGGTTCGTTGCTCAAGCTGGATCTGCCGGCCCCGCTCCAGCAGCGCATTCTGAATAAGGCGCGGATTTGCAAATTGATCACTTAACGCCCGGGAACACTCGGGACGCTTGAGCAGCAGGTTCTCAATGACCCGTGCATGCCCCCATGCCAAAAGCCGGTTCAAATTGCCAAACTTCGCATACAGCGTGTTATAGCGTTCCGGCCCGATCACCACCACGTCAAACGTCGCCCCCGGTGTGTGGCGAATCACCGCGGCCAGCTGGCGAATCCGCGCATCCGTTCCGATGCTTTTGCTGTCCTGAATTCCAGCAGCACGAAGCCTTCTTGCGATCTCCGCATCCACAAAAGCCCCCGCAATAACGAGCGGCCCGAAAAAATCCCCCTTCCCGCTTTCATCGATTCCAAAGTGCGGTGCAAACCAGTCCGGATGATGCTCCTCCTCATATCCCAAGCGCGCCTCACCCAAAATCTCCGGCTCCAAAATAAATCGCACAAAATCCTCCACTCCTTTTCCCTGCACCACAATCTTCGGCCCCTTCTCGTAAACCGCGACGGTGATTTTTTCCTTTTGCGCAAAAAAACACATGTAGGGACGCACCTCCATCGTCCAGCCCCGGGCTTGCAGCAGCGTTTTAAGTTGTACCACCTGTTCCGCACTGAGCGCACAGGTGTGAATCGTCCTCGGAGGATTTGAAGGTTCTGATGGGCGGGCAGCCATTTGACTTCTATCCTGCATGCCCCGACCCGAGTCTCCAGCTTTTGCCGCATCCGTGACCGCCTCCCCATCCCGCACCGGCCTTGAAGACGCCCGCAGCGCATTGTATGCGTGGTTCGTTCGCCATGCGCGCCGGCTGCCTTGGCGAGACGATCCGGCGCCCTACGCCGTCATGGTTTCCGAGTTTATGCTCCAGCAGACTCAGGTCGCAACAGTGATTCCCTACTTCCAGCGGTGGATGCAGCGTTTTCCGGACATCGAAACCCTCGCCTCGGCAGAAGAAGATGCCGTTCTTTCCGTCTGGCAGGGGCTCGGATACTACTCCCGCGCCCGGAATCTGCATGCCGCCGCACGCGCGGTTGTTTCCCACCACAGGGGCCGGATTCCCGAGGATCCGGAGCTTTTGCGGGCACTTCCGGGCGTGGGATCCTACAGTGCCGGAGCCATTGCCGCCTTCGCCTTTGACAAGCGCGTGCCCACAGTGGACGCGAACATTGCCCGCGTGCTTGCACGCGTGGGCGATATCCAAACCCCCGTTGATTCTGCGGCAGGAAAGAAAGCGGTCTGGGACCTTGCCGAGGCTTTTTTACCGGAGTGCGACGGGGGTCGACTCCACACGTCCGCCTTGATGGAGTTGGGCGCGCTGGTGTGCACGCCACGACAACCGCAATGCCTGCTTTGTCCGATTCAAACTCATTGTCGGGCTGCCGTCCCGGAAGCACTCCCTCGAAAAGCGCCACGCCGTAAAACTGAAAAGCTCACCGAACACGCTGCGTGGATTGAAACCCCGCACGGGATACTTCTCGAACAACAGACTGGCAAGCGCGCCACAGGCCTATGGAAACTTCCCGGGCTTCCCGTGACCTGGGAACCAAACGGCGAGCCGCTCTTCACCACAATTTACGGTTTCACACACCACCGGATCACACTCAAAGTGTACGCTGGTCCCACCCCGGCGGATCAGAGCGAAACACTGCGGTGGTTCCAACACGACACAGTCCTCCGGGAGGCTCCACTGGTGGCCGCCCACCGGCGCGCGCTTCGAGCGCTGATCGGCAGTAAAACCTGAGCACGAAGGCCGCCGGAAGCGAAGGCGCGCCACGCTCGCTCGCTATCCCCCAATCGCTTTCAAGGAAAGCAGGTACTCGATGAGGGACGCAAACTCGTCCGGAGTAAGGGCCGCTACGAGACCCTCCGGCATCATGGACTGGGCCAGGTGCTTTTCCTCACGTACCTCCGCGCGTCTGATCTGGAAGGACTGGCCCGCGATATTGCGCAAAGTGACCACCCCGTCTGCTTCGCCGGTGACAAAACCAAGATGTTGGGACCCGTCCTTCATCGCGAACGAGAATGTCTGAAAGCCCTGCGCAACCACCTTGCCCGGCTGGAGAATCGACTCCACCAAATAATCCCGGCTGAACTTCGCGCCGGCAGCACCGAGGTACGGGCCTTTTTGTTCCGCGGAAAGCTCCACGCTGTGACAGGCCACACACCCCTGCTGGGTGAAAACCTTTTTGCCCAGATGCGCGTCGCCTTTGGATTTCATTCCAACAGCCGTGGCTTCCTGCACAGAAAGATCCCCGATCTTCCTGCCCACTCGCACGGTCATTTTTCTTCCCGCCTCCCGCGCAGCTAATGCCGCGTTGATGAGAATGGTGTTGTCTCCCGAGGCCGCCGCATCGATGGCCTTGTCAAAGCCCGACAAACTCATGTGGGAGATGGCTTGGAAAAAACCGATGTCACGCGGGTTTTTATCGATTTCCGATTGAATACGCTCCTTGTGCTTTTTGTCGGAAATTGGGCTGCGAAGAACCGTCAACAGCGCACGCCATGCGATGAATGAAACGGCATCCTCCGAGCGGTTTGCCAAATCACGCAACGCCGCGGAATCAGACCCCCGCTTGCCGTCGTTGACAAAGTCCTCGATGGCCTGCTTGGCCGCGACCGATGCAGCTGGATCCTTCGCCCACCCCCCCAAAACCTGCACGAGCGACCCCAGCATCGAACCGGTTTCCTGACGGAGCATAGCCCGGTAGCAATCCATGCGCTCCTCCCATGAGCGCTTGGTGGACAGAGCCGCCTCCACCAGTAGTGCCGTATCCGCGGGCTTGAGCGTTCGCGAATGCAGCGCGAGTTGGAGCGGATCCACACCCTCCAAATTCAGGGAGGTGAGCGGTATCCGATTTTTGGAAAGCACATCCAAAATTGCGAGGCGATTGGGGGCGGACAGCACGGAAAAGCCTTTCTCTATAGCGGAGTGAATCTGCGCGGTGCCTTCCCACGTTTCCGGAATGAAGTAAGGGCCCCGGTCATCCGGACGCGTGCTCCACCAGTCCTTGTAATTCCAAGGCTGTTCGCGGTGATAAAGCCGTGCCAGCGCGGACAGAACGGCGAAACGCTGCGATTCATCTCCTTGCGAGCTCACGGCAATTAATCCGTTAACCGCCTCCGGTTGGTGCATTCCCTGCAGCGCGCTGAGCGCCACGTCCCGCTTGGCCGGAACGGCAACCGCCTCCAGACATGCAGCGGCGTTCCCCAAGCGCGTCAAAACCGCAATCGCCGTATGCGGGAGACGATAATGTTCGTCCCTGCCGATTTTCGACTCGTCCGCAGGCCACGTGGACGCCGCATCCAAAATGGCGGATGCCGTGCGGGACGCGCCTAGACGCTGTAGTCCCACAAGCGCCTGCAACCGCACCCGGGCGCTGGAATCCCGCAAGCCCTCGACGAACGGCTCCTCGGGGACGCCATCCAACTCGGGTCTTCTGTCTGCCAGCGCACGTAATGCGAACTCCCGCACCCCCGCGTCGCGGCACAAGGCAACTAAAGCCCCCGTGGAGGCCCTGCCCAAAAGCTGCTTGTAGGTGAAAATCGCCGCCACCCGCGAATAAAGCCCCGCGTCCGCCGAGCGGGCGATTGCGAGCACCGGCTCTGCGAGCGTTTCCTTACCCCGCGCGAGAATCTCCCTCTGGGCCTCCAGACGCTGAACCGCGCTCCTGCTGGATAGCAATGCGACCAATTCAGCATCATCCACCTTGGCCACGTCCACATACCGGTTGGGAGTTATCCCTTCGGCGATCACCTGCTGGATGATCCCGTTCGGCTTCCCCTTTCCGAGATACTTGAACCCGCCTCCGCGCCAGTCCGAAAGATACAGGCGCGAGCTCCCATCCACGTCAATATCAGTCGCTCTGGGTAGCATCTGAAACTGCTCCTGATCTGCTACATACGTCGCCTCAAAGGGACGGATCGGATGCCGGTAAACCGCCCCCTTGGTCCAGTCACACGTAAAAAGCGATTCTCCGAACCCCTCGGGAAAGCCTGGCTCGCTCAAATACAAGCCGCCCGTCCCGGAGCCGCCCCCGTAGTCGGCAAGAGGCTTGGCCGTTTCGTTTTCAAAGTTTTTGTACAGCCGCGGATACCCCGCATTGGAAAGCGCGGTGAAGTGGTGGAACCGCGTGTTCCATCCCTTGCCATCGTTGGTGTTGTCCCGCGAGAAAAGATCAAGGGTCGGGGAGATCGCCACGTCGCAGATGTTGCGGGTCATCTCGCTGTAAATCTCGAGTTCGGAACCGTCCGGGCGGACTCTCATAACACCACCTCCGTACAAAGTGACGCGTTTCCCATCGCGCCCCCTCGCACCGTTTTTGTCCGCCTCAATCCCAGCTCCAAAATCACCCACTGCGATGTAAAGCCAGCCGTCGATTCCCATACGGCACCCATTTGTCGTGTGGTCGGCTCCGCGGGGATGCTCGATACCGCCGCCCAGCCCCTCCACTAACACAACCCTTTCATCAGCCTTGCCGTCTCCGTCCTTGTCGCGCAAAGCGGAAAGGAAGGGCGGATGAACCA
>JBILWF010000101.1:0-6987 GCA_044370075.1 Chthoniobacteraceae bacterium
CTCCACAATTTTCTTTTTAAGAAAATGGTAGTTGGACAGATCCCCGTTGCTTCCCGCGCAGTCCACGCGGTGCAGTTCAAGTTCCTCCGGCATGGTGGAGCGCGCCAGAAAGCGTTTGAGGCGGCTGGTGCGCATGTTTTGGACGTCCTTGAACGCCATGTGGTTCTCCACGCAAGCCACGGTCTCATCGATTTCCTTCCGGGAAAACTTCAGGCGGGTGAGGATCTCTTCGGTCATCTGCGCGCCGAGCTTTTCGTGTCCCGAAAAGCGGATGCGACCTGCCACCTCGTCGAATTGAAAGGTGGCTGGTTTGGCAATGTCGTGAAGCAGCACGGCGAGCACCAGGGGCACCGAGACGCTCTCCGGCAGAAGGCTGAGCATCAGGCGCGTATGCACCCACACGTCCCCTTCCGGGTGAAACTGGGGAGGTTGTTGGCAGCCTTTGAGGGCGCTCATCTCGGGCAAAATCACCTCCAGCAGTCCGCTCTGGTCCAGCAGATCCCAGCCCCGAACACGTGCGGGATGCAGCAGGATTTTGAGCAGTTCCTCCCGGATGCGTTCTGCGCTGACGTGATGCAGTTGCGCGGCTTGGGCTTGAATTGCCTTCCACGTGTCAGGCTCGATTTTAAAGCCTAAAACCGTCGCAAAGCGCACGGCACGCAGCAGTCTCAGTTTGTCTTCCGCAAAGCGCTTGGCGGGGTCTCCAATCGCGCGGATGTTCCCGCAGTCTAGATCCTTCCGTCCATCTACAAAGTCTAGGAGTTGATTGGAAACCGGGTCGAAAAACATCCCGTTGATTGTGAAGTCCCGGCGCAAGGCATCCTCTCGCGCGCTTGAGTAGTGCACGCTTTGGGGATGGCGCCCGTCGGTGTACTCGCCGTCCGAACGGAAGGTGGCGATCTGAAAAGTATGCCCGTTTTCGAGTACGTTGATTACGCCAAATTGCGCGCCAACGGCGAAGGTGCGCCGGAATAAGTTTTGAACCTCCTCGGGTCGCGCCGAAGTGGCGACGTCGTAATCGTGCGGCGTGACCCCGCGCAGCATGTCGCGCACGCAGCCCCCCGCGTAGAGGGCTTCAAATCCCGCCTTCTGCAGGCGCCCCACAACGCCACGCGCACTTTTTCCAAGGTCAGGTTGGGGTTCCATGGAGCATCTTTGCCGGCCGGGTAATGTGCGGGGCCTTCTGAAACGCTACTTCGCGCGGCTGCTGGAAGTGGGGAAGTTTCTCAGCGCTTTTGGCTGGCTGCGGTAAACCAGTCGAAGGCAGGAGCGGCTTTGCCGCGGTCCTGATGGCGTTTGACGTCGCGGGCCGAGGCCTCGGGTTTTGCGCCGCGCGGAGCGCGCGGGCCAACCTCGGGATTGGTTTTGAGCGAGAGCGAAATGCGTTTGCGCGGAAGATCTACTTCCAGAACGGTAGCCTGCACGCGCTGTCCGACTTTGAGCACATCGGCCGGGTTTTTTACGAAGGTGTCTGCGATCTGGGAGATGTGCACCAGTCCGTCCTGATGCACGCCGATGTCCACGAAACATCCGAACGCCGTCACGTTGGTCACGATGCCGGGCAGTTTCATGCCCGGTTGGAGATCCTCCAGTTTGTCGACGCCCTCTTGAAATGAGAATGCTTCGAACTGTTGCCGGGGATCACGTCCCGGTTTGGAAAGCTCCGAGAGAATGTCCTGCAGCGTTGGAAGTCCGACTTCTCCGGAGACATATTTTTTCGGATCAATTCTGGCGCGCTTGGTGGAGTCCCGCAGCAGGTCGGCGACGCTGCATTGCATATCGTTGGCCATTTGGTCCACCAGTCCGTATCGCTCGGGATGCACCGCACTGGAGTCCAGCGGGTGCTGCCCACCTCGGATGCGCAGGAAGCCCGCGGCCTGCTCAAAACTCTTGGGGCCCATTCCCGGTACTTTGAGCAGATCTTTGCGCGACTGAAAGGGACCGTTCTCGTCCCGGAAGCCGACGATGCTTGCCGCGGTCCGCGCATTGAGTCCGGAAACATAGGCCAGAAGATGCTTGCTGGCGGTGTTGAGTTCGACGCCGACGCTGTTAACGCACGAGACCACCACATCGTCCAGAGAGCGCTTAAGCGCACCCTGATCCACATCGTGCTGGTACTGTCCGACGCCGATGGACTTCGGATCCAGCTTTACCAACTCGGCAAGAGGATCCATCAACCGGCGTCCTATGGAAACCGCGCCGCGTACTGTGACGTCGTGGTTGGGAAACTCCTCCCGGGCCGCTTCGCTTGCGGAGTAAATTGAGGCGCCGCTTTCATTCACCATCACTACGGGAATATTTGCGGGTAGTCCGAGCTTGCGTACGAATCCCTCCGTCTCGCGCGAAGCCGTTCCGTTCCCGATGGCGATGGCCTCGACGTTGAACTTGGAAATCACCGCCTTGAGCAGGCCCGCAGCCTCCGCCTGTTCCCGAGCGCTCTTTTCCGGATAGATCACGTCGTTGGCCAGCAGTTTGCCCTGCCGGTCAAGGAGGACCACCTTACACCCCGTTCGAAAGCCCGGGTCGATCGCCAGTACGTTTTTTTGTCCGAGAGGCGCGGCCAGCAGCAACTCGCGTAGATTGTCGGCAAAAACGCGCACCGCTTCCTCGTCGGCCCTCTTTTTGAAATGGGTGCGTGCCTCGCCTTCCATTGCGAATCCAAGAAGACGCTTGTAGCAGTCTTGCACCGCTGCGCGCACTTGCTGCGCCGCGGGGGACGTGTTTTTAACGAACAGGTGTTCCAGGATCGACAGGGCCTGCTCCTCGGGGGGCGTGAGGCGGGTAAATAAAAAGCCCTCTTCTTCGCCGCGCCGCATCGCCAGAATGCGGTGTGAAGGCGCTTTGGAGGCGAGTTCTGTCCAGTCAAAGTAGTCTTTGAACTTGGCTCCGTCCTCCTCCTTGCCCCCGATGACTTTGGAGCGGATGGAACCCTCGTTGATATAGAGTTCCCGGAGTTGTGCCCGCGCGGTGGCGTCGTCGTTGATGCGTTCGGCAAGAATGTCGCGGGCGCCCGCCAGAGCTCCTTCCGCGTCGGGCACTTCTTTGGCGGCGTCCACAAAAGGCAGAGCCTCCGCGTGGGGGTCGGTTTGGGGTTTTTGTTCCCAGAGAATGTCTGCGAGAGGTTCGAGTCCGCGTTCCTTGGCAATAGTAGCGCGGGTGCGCTTCTTGGGGCGGAACGGCAGGTAGATGTCCTCGAGCGTTGAGAGGGTTTCGGCGCGGTCGATTTTTTCCTTCAAAACTTACGTGAGCAGTTTGCGCTCCAGCAGGGAGTTGAGGATGGATTCTCGGCGTTTGTCGAGTTCCTCGAGTTGGTCGAGACGGTCCCGGATCGAGGTGATCTGCACCTCGTCGAGTTCACCGGTTTTTTCCTTTCGGTACCGGGCGATGAAGGGGACCGTGCCGCCTTCCTCCAAAAGAATGGCAGTTGCGGCGACCTGCCTGGGTTGGAGTTTAAGTTCCTGGGAAATTTTGAGGACGTGCTGTTCGATCATTCGGGCAAAGGGACTGGATGTAGTCTTGAGTTGGTGGGAAACGGAGTCAAACGCTTCGCAAGGCCCTTGGTTTAAAAAGCGGAGGGAACCGTTGTGCTTTGGTTCCCAAGCTTTGAGGTGTTGGCGGCGATTTTGGATCCTCGTCGGGCCTCAGAGGTTCAGTTTGAAGGGACGCAGGCTCGGAAGCAGCCTGCAGATCCAACGGTCCGGGATGCATTCGGTGCGTGCGTTGAAAAACGAGGCGATTTCCGCGTGATATGCCCGGGCGAGCGCGATGCGTGTCTCGGTGGCCGTCAGTTCGCTCTGGAGTTCCAAAAACGCGCTTTGGGTGGAGAGGTTTGGGTAAGCCTCTGCGATCGAGCGCAAAGTTCCGGTCACCGGGTGATCCACCGAGGCAGCGGCGCGCAAACGCGCAAGATTTTCCTGAAGCGAGGCCTCGTGGGCGGCGTTTGCTTGGACGGTTTCAACGAGGCTGGGGATGAGGTCGCTGCGGCGCTTGAGCATGACATCCACATTGCTAGCGGCCTGCTCAACCCGGCGGCGTAACCCGGTGATGCTGTTGAACACGGTGGCGGTCCACCCTGCGCACCACAGCAGGAAAAACATCACCGGTGCAACGAGATGCGCGGGCCATGGTTGGTCGTTCGAAAACTCGACGGGGACTTGGTGCGCGCCATAAGCCAAAATGCTCCCGAGCAAAAACCAGCCGTAAATTCGCCACCCGAGGGATGAACGTACCCCTTTCTCGCCGCGCACCGAGATCATAAAAAGGGATGCCTCTTTGGATGCTGCAATCTCTGCGGCCACCGTATCGGCGCGTTCGCGTGCCTGTCCGATCACGTACAAAGGCGCGTTGACCGCGATGGCTTCCTCATGAAAACGGCGCCGGTGCGTGGAGAAGGGAATGGCGTCTCGCGGGCCTTTTGCAAAGTAAACTGCATCGCCGGGGGTGCACATTTCACTAAAAACCGTTTCGGTGTGGAGGTCAGCGCCTTCGGGATGCACGAGAATGCGCCCGTGGTCGTCCTCAAGATAAAAAGATATTGTCCGGCCCCCGGAAGCAATCGTATCCCAGCCGCTTTCAGTGCGAGTACGCGTGCGGGTTTTGCCCTCGGAATCGGTGTAGGTTTCCCGAACCTGCTTTTCCCATTCTTCGGAGATGGACCACTGGTAGTGCACACACGCGGTCTCGGCCAGGGTGCTGATGAGCGGCTCATCGCAGACCGTGTGTCCGACCAGTTCGACCATCCCGATGAAGACCCCTGTGGTTTTGGAGGTGGGCGTATCGTCCACGAACCGTCTGCGTTTGACGCCGTTGAGAGAGAGCCTCAGGACCAAAAGGGATAAGGCACCCAGTGCGGCCGAACCCCACACAGCGCCGTCGGTCACAGTCGGATAGCAGAGTGAGGAGTTAAATCCAAAAACCGATCCGGCTTAAAGGGTCAGAAACGAACCTGGGGAGCCTCTTTTTCCGCGGTTGCCGCTTCAAACAAGGGTTCGCTTTTGAATCCAAAGAGTCCCGCGAGCAGGACATTGGGGAACACCTCTGTGCTGGTGTTAAAGCGCGTGGTTGCGTCGTTGTAAGCCTGCCGCGAAAGAGCGATCCGGTCCTCAGTGGAGGCGAGTTCGGATTGAAGTTGGATGAAGTTGGCGTTGGCCTTGAGTTCGGGATAGGCCTCTGAAACTGCGATCAGGCGCCCGAGGGCGCGCGTGAGTTCGCCCTCCGCCGCGATGGATTCGGCGGGACTCGCCGCTGAGGATGCCCGGGAGCGTGCATTCACCACGTTCTCGAGTGTTTGCTTCTCGTGCGTGGCGTACCCTTTGACGGTGTTTACCAGATTCGGAATGAGGTCGTGGCGGCGTTTGAGTTGAACGTCAATCTGTGCCCACGTGTTGCGCACTTGTTGCCGGCCCGAGACCAGACCGTTGTAAATGGACACCCCAAACACGAGGAGGAGGATCGCGACGACGAAAAAGCCGCCGGCTAAAACGAGAAGAATGGGTATGGCTGACATGCAGATTCGAGCTTGGCGTGTGCTAACACGCTTTTCGACAGTGGAAAAGCCAATATGGGTACCAACGTCGGGCGCATCGCCGCCCCTGCCCGGGAGCCCCTGCGGGGGGCCCCGTCCGGAGGGGCGGACCTCTTAATCTCGGGGGCAATGCTCTCGACCATGGGTATTTGCGGGGACCGCGCCCTCGACTTCCCGATCGCGCGCCGCCTCAATGCGCGGGAGTGCCCGTCTCCAGCGGCGGCAGAGGGCTTCGGCACCGGCGGGATCCCGGTGAAGTCATGCTTGGTGGATGCCCTCCAGATAGGCCTGCTCTTTGAGCGGGTAGTCCTCAACAATGCGGAGGTATTCTTCGATTGCGTCCGCATGCCTTCCCTGAGACGCGTAAAAGCGCGCCAGACGGTAATCGAGACGTCGCTTTACCCAGCTCTCCGGCCGCATTTTGCCTTCTATAAACCACAGCAGCGGGTTCAACAGTGCGCGGGTGAGGGGGCGGGAGATGAGCACCATGCCCAGAAGAGCGGATCCGCACCCGACTAGGCCCAATCCCGCGCCGCGCATCATGACATCGAAGCCTCCTTGGGTTTGTGCCAAGATCTCCCGGAGCCTCAACACGCAGAGCACCGTGACGCAAAAACTCCCCGCGGCGCAAATCCTCGCGAGCAGCATGAGAACGGTCGAAGAACGCATCGCTGGCAACGGTAATTTCGCCGCGACGGGCGCTCGAGATAAATGAAAAAGTCCGCGCAGAGTAAGCGGAGCGTAGGTTCCCCTGGGGCTCTGGAATAAAAGTAGCGCTCCTTAGCCTCGCTCGGCGGGCTCCTTCGGGGTGAGCTTTTTCTCGCGGGGCGTCGTCGCCTTCAAAGACCTTACGAGAACTAAATCCAGCATGGCGCGCGCGCTGGGTTCTCCGCACGCGTGCCATTTCATCCCGGCGGGGACTCCGCCTTGGAAGCCGAGAGCTGCAGGCGCCCTGGAGAGCTATTGAAGCAGTTTAATACCGAGGGATTCACGATCGGCCCGGCTTATCGAGCAGGTTCCTTCTTTTCCGGAGACCGAGGCGAACAGACTGTTTTCCTCGGTCGCCGAGCCGATTTTGATCGTGATCGTCGAGATTTGATCCCCCTTTTTGACATCCACCGCGACCGTCATCTCTGGCTTTTCCAAACCGTGGGCGGTTGCATCGGTGGGGCCAATCCATTTTTGAGCCCGCAAGTTGGCTAGTACCCCTAAAACGCCCTGCACCGCGGACTGGTTCACAGTTCCCTCGCCGGAGGAAAGTTTCCACTCGTTTTCCTTCCTCTCCAGGGAAACGGCGTTTTCGCCCACGGTGACCTGCAGCTTGGTGGCCTCGTCGGCCTTCACCTCCGCGAGGCTCAGGGGCTGCATCTGGATGGGATGGGTGGGTATGCCTGAAATGAGCGTTTTGGCGGCTGCGAGAATGAAGGGTTCCTGCTCGAGTTTGGCGTACCCGCTGTCACCTT
>JBILWF010000102.1:0-6971 GCA_044370075.1 Chthoniobacteraceae bacterium
TGGTGTATCTGCTGTTGTTTGGTGCGGGCAGTTTCCTCGGCAAATACTTGGATCAACACGGTATTCAAATCGTGTTTGCGCTGCCCGGCATGGCTTTGGCGACGGTGTTTGTGACCTTCCCGTTTGTGGCCCGGGAACTCATCCCCCTCATGCAGGCGCAGGGCACCGACCAGGAAATGGCCGCGCTCAGCCTGGGCGCCTCCGGATGGCGGACGTTTCTGCGGGTCACGCTGCCCAACATCCGCTGGGCACTCTTCTACGGCGTGATTCTCTCGAATGCGCGCGCCATGGGCGAATTCGGCGCGGTGTCGGTTATCTCGGGGCACATCCGCGGCGAAACCAACACGCTGCCGCTACACATCGAGGTGCTCTACAACGAATACCACTCGAGCGCCGCGTTCGCGTGCGCCTCGCTTCTGAGCCTTCTGGGGCTGTGCACGCTCGCGCTCAAAAGTCTCATCGAATGGCGCATCGGCAAGCGCCGCAACCACGTCTAAACCCATGTCGCTTACCGCCCAAAACATCCGCCGCACCTTCGGCACCTTCCAGGCCCTGCGCGGCGTCGACCTCGCCATCGGAGACCACCAGCTTGTGGCCCTGCTCGGACCCTCGGGCTCGGGAAAAACCACCCTCCTCCGCATCCTGGGCGGGCTGGATTTTCCCGATCCGGGCTCCGGCCGGATTGTGATTCACGGAGAGGATGTCACGGACCGGCCCGCCGCGGCGCGCAAAACCGGTTTTGTTTTCCAGCAGTACGCCCTGTTCAACCACATGAGCGTTTTTGAGAACGTGGCCTTTGGCCTCGAAGTGCGGCCCCGCGCATCCCGTCCGAAGGCGCACCAGATCCGCGACCGTGTGCTGGAACTGCTCGCGCTGGTGCAGCTCGAAGGGCTGGAAGGGCGCCTGCCCGGCGAATTATCCGGGGGCCAGCGGCAGCGCGTGGCGCTCGCTCGGGCGCTTGCCATAGAGCCCAAGGTTCTCCTTCTGGATGAACCGTTTGGAGCCCTCGACGCGAAGGTGCGCAAGGACCTGCGCCGGTGGTTGCGTTCCTTCCACCGGGACATTGGGGTGACTACGGTTTTCGTCACGCACGACCAGCAGGAGGCCCTGGAACTGGCCGACACGGTGGTCGTGATGAACCAGGGTCTCATCGAACAAACCGGGCCGCCCCAGCAGGTCTACGACCACCCAGCCACACCCTTCGTGTACGAGTTTTTGGGCGATGTAAACCGCATCCGCAAACCGGGGCGGCCGGATCTGTTTTATGTGCGCCCCCACGAGGTGCGCATTCTTTTCGCCAGCGATTGCCACGCCGAATGGACCGCCACCGTCGAACACCTCTTCGCCGCAGGACCCGTGGCGCGGCTCACGCTGCGTCCGCTTCATTCCCGCGAGACCATCGACGCGGATATCACCCGCGAACAGCTCGAGGAAATGGGCCTTTCCGAAGGGGATGAAGTCGGTCTCCAGCTCGCCACCGAACCGAGCAGACGCACCGCCTGAGCGGTTTCGCGGGAACCTGCGTCCGGGTATAGAGGAGCGCACAGCGCGCAAAAAAAAGGCCCCCGTTCTGCACGGGAGCCTTCATAAAACCGAAGCCGGCACCACGGGGGCCGGCGAGAACGGGCAAAACCTACTTCTTGATCTTCTTGAGAAGGGGCAGACCCGTGGATGTGTTTTCGGAAACTTCGTATCCGGCGGGCAGCGCGTCGAGGGCGCCCTCCTTGGCTTCTCCTGCGAAGAAATACAGGGTGACTTTCTGGCCACCCTTCAGCTGCTGCTCGCGTGCATGCAGGATGTAGTTCTTTCCGGATTTCTTACTTTTGACTGTGTAGGGCATGGTATGGGTTCGTTTCGGGGTGTTTCGACTGGGCCGAGGAGCAGGGCGAAAAAACACCCCCTGCAACGCGGAAATCTTTTGTTCAGACCTTACAGAATTCCCGCTTTCTTCAACGTGGCGTATGCACCGTTTTTGTTCACGGTTTTCAACGCCCGGGCCGTGAGCTTCACGGTCACGTAACGATTCTCCTCGGGAATCCAAATTCTCTTGCTCTGGAGATTTGGCAGGAAGGTCCGGGACACAACCTTGGTCACGTGTTGCCCGATGCCGCCTTTCTTCTTGGCCAAACCACGACGATGGATAACCGAGCCCTTCGAGGGCTTTGCTTTAGTGATGCTGCAGATCCGGCTCATACAAATACTCCTTCAAAAACAAGATGGGCGGCGGAAAATGGGGCGTGATGGGTTTTTGGTCAAGAGTTTTCCAGCACGCACCCCGTACACCTTCTTCGCACCGCGCTTTTTCACCCCGCGTCTACTGAATCGCAGCCCACACTCGGTGCACGTCATCGTGGTCGTCCAACGCCTGCAAAAATTCACCCACCTCCGCCTGCTGCTGCTCGCTCAAGGGCGGAAAGCTTTTCGGCAAATACCCGAACTCGGCAGTCACAATCGTCCAACCGTGCGCCGAGAGCCACTTGGAAACCGCATGCACATCGGGACGCTCCGTGATGAATCGAATCCCCAACCGGCCCTCGGGAATGTCGTCGTTGTCAGCGTGCGTTAGCGGCGCGAAATTCTGCGCCCCAGCCTCGATGGCAGCCTCCTCGGGGTCGACGCCGTCCGCCTCATGATGGGCTTCCACCAAGCCCACATGGTCGAAAAGAAACTTGTTGCTGCCCGGCGCACCCAGCTGGCCCTTCTTGAACAAAACCCGGATCTCGGGGGCCGTGCGGTTGTTGTTGTCCGTAAGCACCTCCACGATCACCGGCACCTTGTGCGGGGCATACCCTTCAAACGCCACCTGCTCCATCACCATTTTTTCCTCCCCCACCCCGGCTCCCTTCCGGATAGCCCGCTCAATCACGTCCCGGGAGACGGATTCCTTCCGCGCCTTCTCGACAGCCGCAAAGAGGCGCGCATTCCCATCTGGATCCGCGCCTCCGAGTTTGGCCGCGACCGAGATTTCCTTCACGAGTTTGCCCGTGGCGGCGGACCTCCTCTTTGCATTCACCTCACGTTTTGCGAGCAACCATTGACGTCCCATACAAGACACGCCTGATAGCAAGCTGGCGGACGGGATCAAGGGAAACATGCACTGTTGCGTCGGAACAAGGCTCCCAAGGGGCCGGTCGACGGGAGAGCAAGACGGGGAGAAAACGGCTGCGCGGGGCCGCCCGTGAGGACCGGGTGAAGGCCGGGGGGCCGGGGCCCGCTAAGGAATTGCCGCCGGGCGGGTTTTCACCCATGAAAGTTTTTTCATCCATGAAAGGCTCAACCGAACAGGCCCCCCTCCACGCGCCCGCCCTCCAGCGCGGGCTCGCCCTCCTTCAGGAGCTCGCCACCCGCCCCCACGGCGCCTCCCAGTCCGAACTGGCCGAGGCCCTCCGGCTGCCCCAAACCGCCGTACACCGCCTCGCCCTCACTCTCGAACACCTCGGCTACCTCTCCCGCGAACCCCGCTCCCGCGCGTGGCGCGTCACCCACAAACTCCTGCTGCTCGGACAGCCCCACTCCGGCACGCGGAGCCTGGCGGAAGCCTGCCTGCCCGCCCTGCGCGCCATACTCGAACTCACCAACGAAACCACCCAGCTTTGCGTGCTGGCCGACAACGATTGCGTGCTGATTGAACAACTTCCCTCGCGGCACCCCTTCAAATACTTCGTCGATCTCGGTTCGCGTCCGCCCATCCAGTGCTGCGCACCGGGCAAGGCCATGCTCGCCTTTCTCGAGCCCTCCCGACAAAGGGCCATTCTTCAAAACATCCACTATAAGGCCTTCACGCCGCGCTCGCTGCTCTCGGAAAGCGCCCTGCTCAAGGAGCTCGAGCGCGTGCGGGAAGAGGGTTTTGCCGTGGATTTGTGCGAACACTTTGAGGGCATCCACTGCATCGCCGCACCGCTGCTGGACGCGCACGGCCATCCGTTTGCGGCCATCACCATCGCGGGTCCCTCCGCGCGCATTCCCAAAACGCGCCTCACCACCTGGGGCGCCGCCATCCGCGAGGCGGCCTCCGACGCGGCTCTGCGCTTCATGCTCTGAAGCCACCCCTCCACCGCACGCTCCATGCAAGCCATCCCGCACCCTTCCCCGCGCCCACTGCTGACGGCACTCGGCCTCGCCGCCGGCATGCTCTGCGGCGCACTGCACGCGCAGCCGCCTCCGAACCCGGAGGGCCTCGCGCTTTTCGAAACCCACATCCGCCCCGCCCTCGTCACCGAGTGCATCGAGTGCCACGGCGCGGAGAAACAAAAGGGCGGCCTGCGGCTGGATTCCCGGCCGGGCTGGGAAAAGGGCGGCGATTCCGGGCCCGCGCTCGTTCCGGGGCGGCCCGCCGAAAGCCTCCTGCTGCGCTCCATCCAACACAAGGAACCGGACCTCAAAATGCCGGACAAACGCCCCAAGCTCGACGATGCGATCCTTGAGCGTTTCGAGCGCTGGATCGCCCTCGGCGCGCCCGACCCGCGCGACACCCCGACAGCGGCCGGCGCACAGGGAATCCCGTGGCCGGAACTGCTCGCCGCGCGCCGCTCGTGGTGGTCGCTTCAACCCGTCCGCCCCGGCTCTCCGCCCGCCTCCCCCGCGGCACCAAACGCTCATCCGGTCGACGCTTTTCTCCACTCCGCCATGACGCGGGAAGGGGTCGCCGCCTCCCCGCCCACCTCCACGGAAACCCTTGCGCGCCGGCTGCATTTTATACTCACCGGGCTGCCTCCCTCTCCGGCCGAGATGCGCTCTTTTGTGGAGAACGAAACCCGCGTGGGCCGTCAAAGCGCCGTCCGCGAACGGGCTGCACTCCTGGCGGCCTCCCCCGCGTTTGGCGAACACTGGGCGCGCCATTGGATGGACCTTGTGCGCTACGCGGAGTCCCACGGCAGCGAAGGCGATCCCGCCCTGCCCGGAGCGCATCATTACCGGGACTACCTCATTCGCGCGTTTGAGGCGGACGTTCCCCTCGACCAGCTCATTCGCGAACACGTCGCCGGCGACCTCCTTCCCAACCCGCGCATTTCGCCCGAAGGCGTCGTCGAATCACGCATCGGCCCCGCGCATTTCCGCATGGTCGAACACGGATACCGGCCCGTGGACACTCTCGACGAGCACATGAAGTTTTTGGACAACCAAATAGACGTGGTTTTCAAAGCTTTTCAGGCGCTCACCGTCAGCTGTGCGCGCTGTCACGACCACAAATTTGACGCCGTCAGCCAGCGGGATTACACCGCCCTGCGCGGCATCTTCTCGAGCGTGCGTCTCGCCCAGATCGTGGCCAGCTCGCCGGAAGCCTGCGGGGCCTCGCGCAAACCCGAATTTCGCGCTCTCAAAGACGCGATCCGCGATGCGCTCGCCACGGTGTGGGAACACGAAGCGCAGGACCTGCCGGGCAAACTGCGCGCCCTCACGCAACCCGTGGCGCAACCCGAACTGGATGCGCTCCGAACCAAACTTTCCTCGGTGGAGGCGGAGATAGGAAAGCTTACGTGGAAACAAAAAACCCTCCAAGGCGCGCAGCCACCCGTGCTTCCCTACGCCCTGTGGACTTTTGAATCCGGGCCGCAGGACCTCTTCGGGCGGCTCTCCTCCGAACTCCTGGGCGGCGCCGAAGTGCGTGACGGTGCCCTGCACCTGAATGGACGCACCGCCTTTTTGCGCACCGCTACACTCCCCGATTCGCTGCGGGAACGCTCCTTCGAAGTCTGGGTTTCCCCCGCCACCCTTGACCAGCGCGGCGGCGGAGTCCTCAGCATCGAACGCACCCGCTCGCACCAGTTCGACAGCCTTGTATTCGCGGAAAAAACCCCGCGCAAATGGCTGCCCGGGAGCAACTATTTCCAGCGGACCCTCCAGCCCGACGGCCCCGACGAAGACACGCCCGCCACCGCCCCAGTGCACCTGGTTTTAATCTACCGCGCAGACCACTCCATCCAACTCTTCCGCAACGGCGCGCCCTATGGCGACGCCTACCGCAAGGACAAGCTTCAGGAATACGCCGGCGACGACGCCCGCATCCTCATAGGACTCCGCCACACGGGCGCAGGCACGGGCTTTTTCCATGGCCGCATCGAAGAGGCGCGCCTGTATGACCGGGCCCTTTCCTCCGCGGACGTAGCCGCCTCCTTCGCCGCGGGACCCATTCCGGCGGATTCGACGCCGCCTGCTCCGCAGGCCTCCGCAGCAACCCTTCCCTCCAACGGCCACATCGCCGGGCTGCGCACCGAGGCCGAAAACCTACGCACCGAAATTGCGCGCCTCAGCGCCGGCAAAGCCCGCGAGGAGAAGGCTCGCAAAACAGAACCCGAGGAACATCCCCTGCATGCCGCCCAGCGCGCCGCTGCAGCCACCGCGGGGGCCGGGACCTCCGCGACGGATTTTCCCGGCTTTTTCGCCGGTTACCTCACCAAAATGCAAACGCGGATCACTGAAAACCGCCGCTTCAATGCGGACTCCTTTTCCGAAGCGTGGGATTTGAGCGGTGACGATGCACCGCGCTGGTTTGGCGAGGGCGTGGACCTCGAGAAGATCCGGTGCGGCGATTTCCGGGTGCGTTTGCACGGCGATTCTGCGCTGGATGCGCTGGTGCCCGCGGGCTGGGGCGCATCCTTGCTGCTTCCGCAGGCCGGCGGCATTCTCACATCGCCGGAATTTCCGCTGCGTCACCGCGCCATTAGCGCGTATTTTTTTGCGCGCAACGGCAGCACGCTGCGGATGGTTCCCGACAGCTATCCTCTTGCCACCGTCGGGGCTCCCTCGGCAACGCAGCAGCGGCCAACCACGGACTGGGCGAGGCTCAATGTCGCTTACCGCCTCGGTTCTTCCGTGCATCTCGAATGCGCCACACCCGAGCACCACGCAACCGGCCCGGGCAGCGCTCCCAAAAGCACCGCGTCGGAGGGAGCTGCGGAGGGGGCCAGCTTCCTTCTCCAAAAAATTGTTTTTCACGATTCAAACGACTCGCCCAAACCCGAACACGCCGC
>JBILWF010000103.1:0-6970 GCA_044370075.1 Chthoniobacteraceae bacterium
CGGATGCATGAAGAACACACAGCCCAGCAAGAGCACACCAAGCACGCGAACTTCGCCCGCGAAACACCGTTGAAACACTAGAGACATAAAGCCGTGCATGGAAACCCGTCTATTCAGGCTCGTAAGTCACACGAACCTGCCATTTGAAGCGGTGCCCGTCATGCGTCACGGAATGCAACAAGGCACCGGACTCGAAGGTAAGCAGCCATCCGCGATTTGGCGCTGCACCGGTGTACCACAGCTCCACATCGGGTGTTACGTTGACGGTGAGCAACTGCCCATCCACGAACTTTCCGGAGGCGGTAGGATTTGTAGCACGGTCCGTCGACTTTCCGCGGGCTCCCGCGACAGACCATGCCCGTTTCTCCGGATGGGTCATGCGAAACTGATGACAAACGCCAAGACCCCACTCGGCGAGTATACGCCACACGTTGACCTTCGCGCTGCTGACATTGTGGGCAATGGTAAATTCCGCGTGGGTAATGCGCATTCCCTTCGGAATTTGATCCAATGAATACCGAACCAGAAGACTGTTGCTCGGGCCCACACCCGGAACCGAGGACACGTACCGCGTGCCGTCGTAATTGAAGCACGCCCAGCCGTTCATGGGATGGGCCTCGGAGAGCGCGGCGAAAGCGTCAAGGGCCTCCGGCTTTAGCGTGATTGTGCGACAAAAAGCCGGGGGCACCAGCGCAAGAAGGCACGCGCTCACCGCAAAGCGCGTCCAAAAGCCACCGGCCTGGGTACTACGGTTCATCGGTTAGTTTTTCAAATCCACCGCCACGTAAAAACGGCCGTGTTTTTCCGAATACGCCATGCCCCGTATGACGGCCGCCGGGAGGGGGATTCGCGTGCAGGTGCCGTTGAACTTTCCATCCGGCGCGAGCCCCAAAATTTGCAGGCCTTTGGCATCTCCAAAAGCAACCTTGTCCTGCCGGGTGAGCACCACCGGGAGACCTTGCAGAGACACGGTACCCGCCAGCGTAGCCTTTTGGGGAAGCAGAGAGACCCAGCCGTTAACCTGACCGATTGAATACGCAAAACGCGAATCCCGCAAACACATGTACAGTAATGGTTTTTGCGGATGCGCTGCAATCCACGCCCACCCGAGCGTGGCGAGTTCGGTAGTGTCAAACCAGGCCCGCCGCAGACTTCCATCGTGGAAATCCGCCATCAAACAGCCCATATGCCCCCCCATGATCACCGCCTCCTTGCCCGCGTACCAGCCGAGCCCCGTGGGAACGTCGCGGCACGACACATCCTTTTTTGGCGCGATCCGACGAAATTTGGGCCTCGCCAAATTTTTCCCGACACCCACGTCGATCCCCGCCGCGGGCCGCTTTTTTGACGCCTCCTCCAGGTCTTCATCCGGCACGCCTTCGTCATCGAGGGCGTAGTAAGCGAGTCCCCCTGCCTCCGGCGTTTCCCCGCGCGTGTTGGGAACAAACAAATGCCTCGATTCAAAGTCGAGTCCCACCGTGCCCGCGCCCAATCCCACGTGAAAGCCCGTGCCCCGCGCCCCGGAATGAACCAACTCCAACGCGCCGTCCTTCACCGCGTAAATCAACAGGTGGTCAAACTCCAACCACGGTGCAAAAGCCGGGTTCTTTTCGCTCTGCTGTTCTTTGGGCAGGGTTTCAACGTCCTGCCAGACATAGAGCAACGGCAGACGCGGGTGAAAGAGCAGTCCCAGCGGATAATTCGCGTGGGCCGCGAGCCTTTCGGGCTTGGGAAGGGATATCCACGCCGGCTCCGCAGCGGGTTTGCCCGCGGGATCGAGCGGGAAAACCGCGAGATGATTCCCGTCTTTTGCATGGTGCCCGACGACTAGTAGAGAGTGCCGGTCGCAAACCGCCGCACACGTAGCCTCCGGCACGAGGAGTTGCGTGAGATAGTCCGGCACAACGTCCGTCCGCTCGGGGGTGACGGAGAATTCCCGGGGCGGCGTCTGCGCCAAAGCACAGGCGGCGGCGATGGCCAAAGAGGCGATGAACGAAAGATATCTCATGGCCGTGCGAGCGTGCGGTAGTACTCCTTGACTGCATTCTCATAGCCCGGCAGCGGCGGAGCGGCAGGTTCATCCAGAATGCGCCCCCGCACGCGTTGGTCGCGCGGCAGGCTTGGTAGGAAACCGGTTTGCGCACGGTGGAACACGCGGGCCTCGTTGCGGAGTAGGTCGAGCAGTTCCCGCTGCGTGCGGAAAGCCTCCGTCGACGGGTTTTCGCGCAAACGGTCAGCATTGTGCGCCATGCGGGCAACCAGATCGTCGAGGTGATCCGTGGGTAGAAACAGATTTTTGAGTTCCTTGCGCAGGGCGTTAGCCCGTTCTATGAGCTGCTTTTGGTCGCCCGCCATGTCCCGCAGCATCGCGGCAACCTTCGGGTCGAGAGGCTTGCCCTGCCGCTCCACGATCGTATTCACCTCCTGCGGCTTTTGCATGCGGTCGGCAAACTTGTCGTCCCACTCGCCCTTGTCGGAGAGGCTGAACTTGGTCTTTTCCGCGTCCACTCGTTTGCCGCCAATGCCCGTTGAAGTGTCGGCCTGCATGTCGTCCGTCTTCTTCTCCTTGAGCACGCCCGCCTGATCCGGCACCTCGAACTGCCCCTCCTGCACCTTGTCCCGGCCACGCATGTTTGCAGACTCGCTGCCCGCCACCTTGCCGTACGAACGCGCCCCCTGGCGCCCCGTGGCCGACATTCCACCCACGTTAGTCGTGGGCGGCTTTTTGTTCCCGGTGGTTGAAGTCGCCCCGCTGGAATTCATCCGTCCACCCAACTTGCCCACCTCGCCGGGATCGGCGGAAACAAGCCCGGAATTCGCCGTGAGATTGTCAAACCGGTCCTCCATCTCATCTGCCTCGTCCAAAAGTTTGCCCACCAGGTCCTCGATCTTGTCCGGCACCAGCGGCGCCACCATCTCGTTCGGGCGCAGGGCCTCGTTCTGGTCAAAACGGCGGGTCGATTCAATCCGGTTTCCGAGTCTCAGGGTGCTCAGATCCGGACGCAGATTGCTTTCGACCGTTCTCATGGAAGCCGCCAGTTGTTCGGAAATCGCAGGCAGCGGATTTTTGTCGGGCTCGCCAAGCGCGCCCTTTTTTTTAGCGGCCTCCGCCTCGCGCATTTCCACCACCTGACTGATGCTGGAGAGATCCTGCCGGAACTTTTCACTATCCACACCGGAGCCCGCCATAAGCCTGCCCAGTTCCTTTTGCGCAGCCAGATCCGAGGCCTTCTGCTCTGCATCGCGAGCGGCGCGGGCGATGGCGTCCGCCGCCGCTTTTTTGAGCGCGGCATGCATTTCGGAGAGCGCTGCGGCCGCCTTCGACTGCTCCCCGGAGGCGCTTTCCCAGTCATTTCTTTGGATGGATTCAACCGCCCGCTGCATCGCCACCTTTACGCCGCTTGTGTCAAAGGCGGTACCGGCGGCCGTAAACGCTTTTCCAAGCGATTCATCCACCGGTTGCGTACGCTCGCCCATTCCGGCCAGCGCCTGTTGCACGCGTTTGGAAAGCGCCAGCAGCCTGCCCTGCCGCTGGACTGCCACCGGCGCAACCGCCGGCTGAACCGCCGCTCCCCGGCGCAGGGCAGATTCGCCCTGCAACGCGGCCTCCCGCTCCGCGAGCATCTTCACCATCGGGATCATGTTCGCGAGCTCCCAGTTTTGACGGAAAACAACGTACTGCTCGAGAATCTCCGCCAGACTGCGCACGGTGCGCTCCAGCGTGTTGCGCGCCTCGGAAAGCGCCGCCCGTTTGCCCGGGGGATCCTCACGGCCCGGAGCACTTTCCATCGCACGCAACGCACGCACCATCTCGGTGTCGGCAAGCATGCCGAGCGAAAACCGCAGATTGCCCGCGGCCCCGACAAGTGCCCGCGCAGCGGCACCCGTTGCCTGTCGCAACGCCTCCTGCGCCCCCGCCTGCCCGCGCAAACCCTCCACAAAAGCATCGAGGTTCGTCTTGTCATCCCACCGCATGCCCGAGGCGGGATCCAGTTTTTGAATCCACTCCGTCACCCGCGACACAACCTCCTGAACACCCGCCTGCAGACGGCGCATCTCGGCTTCCGACTGCAAAATCTGCTCGTAGAGCATCTGAAACTGGACTCCCTCGCCCCCGAGCAAAAGCGTGAAAACATCGCTCCCGGTCCACTCCCCGGCCTTTGCCGGATCCGCATCCCGGGCCCGTAACACTACCTCCACCTTGTCCCCCTCCGCCGCCCCCAGCGCGTGAAACGCAAGCGTGTGTTCGCGCTTCCACTCCGGTACCGGTCGGGACTGCGGCCACACATCGAGGGGCATCCAACCCTCGTTTTCCCCGGGCTGCCGCGCCCCGGGCTCCAGCCGGCGCGCAAACAAGCCGCTCTCCGCAACGCCGTAATCATCGGTCACCGAAAGCTTCACCGGCAGCTCGGCTCCGGGGAGCACCTCGGTCAGGCGGTCCAGCCCCGAGAGGACGCCCTGCGGAGGCTCGTCCGCCAGCGCGCGCAACGCGTACCGCACCCCGACCACCGAAGCCTTTCCAGCCCGCTGAACGCTCAGCCGGTAACCGGGCGTTCCATCAAACACGATTTCACCCCGAAACTGCGCGGGCCCCACACGGACCAGCGGTTGCGACCGCTCCACCGCTTCGCCGAGGGCGTCGGCCGACGTCGCCGCGTGGTCAAGCAGCAACGTGGCCTCATCGACAAAATGGTTCAGCACAAACCTAACCTCCGCGCGGACACCCCAAAGTGCCTCCAAATCGCCACCGCGGGACTCAACCCTGCGCGGAGCCATCCCCGTGTATTCGGGAAAATTCAACACCGCGCTTACCAGCGTTACCTGCGGGGGAAGCGGCACCTCAATGTGAAACACGGGTGACACGTAGTCACCCGCCGCCACCGTGTACGTCAGCGAACGCTGAAGGTGTCGAAACGTGTAGTCCACCGTGTCGCTGCCCGGAGCGAGCGCCACCTGTTCGGAACTGCGCACGTCGCCCACAGCCTGCCGCACCGCAATTTTTGCAGGACGCTCCCCGCGGACCCGAATGCGAACATTCACCGTCTCCCCCGGAGCAACCTCCACATCGCCGGGTTCGACCTCCAGCGTGGTGCGGTAGAGAGGAGCAATCGGAGCAAACGGCTGAAAAATGCGCGAAGCCGCGTTGGTGAAATGTTCACGCTTGAAGAGAAAAAAACAGACCCCGATCGCCACAACCAGTAAAGCAAAACCCGCCAACACCATCGCCACTTTGGTCTCCGCCGCCGGCCGAAGATGCACGGTTTGAAGCGAGGAATAGTTCTCCCGCAGCAACGCCGCCTCATGCCCGGAACCCGCGCCGGAATCGCGCGAAATCTGCAGACTGTTAATAAGCCGGTTGCTGCTGCCGGGCGACTGCCTCTCGATGGCCAGCGCGACCTGATCCTCCGTCAAACGCACGTCCCTCCAGCGGCGCAGCAGCCAGCGTGCAAGCCATGCGAGCACCGCCGCAAAAGACACGCTTGTGGCCGCACGCCCCCACGGCGGGAGATGCAGCAGAATGTCGAGCGAGAAGACCGCCCACAGATAGCCCAGAGGCACGGCCACCACGACGGCAAACAGCTCCACGACGATCCACGCTCTCCAGCGCATCGCGTTTCGGTGGACAATGGCCCGGAGCGTGTTCAACAACTGCTCCGGGGCGGGAGCCTCTGCTGCGCGCTGGGAAGGTGCCGGGGCGGACATGGCGGGGTGCAGGGTGTGTGCGGAGCAGTTCAGAGTATGCCGTGTAAATGCCCCGAAAACCCTATTTTATCGGATTCTTTCCACCCCGACTCCTGCGCGCTTCTCCCGCCCCTCAACGCACCTCCCCTGCCTTCACAGCGCCCTCCTTCGGCGCCCACAAAAAACCGCGCCGGTACAGCCCCCCGATCTCTGCGTTGTTCCACACGCGCACCGTAATCACATTCTCCCCCGGCTTCACAAGCCCGGTCGCGTCCACCTCCATCTCCAAACGCTTGCGACCCGCCCACCACAAATACCACGGGCGGTGCCCGGCGTACTCGCCGTTAACCCACACCCACCCCTCGTTAATCACCCCGCCTAGAAAGAGTTTGAGCGGCTTCTTCGCAGCCTCCGCGGGCACCTTCACCGTGAAGCGGTACCATCCATATCCGTCATAATCGTGACCCTTTGAATCCTCGGGCGGATCCTGCGCATCCCAGGTCAGGAAGGTGTTTTTTGTTTTCCATTCCCGGTCGTCGAACCCGGGCAGGTACCACTCGCCGAGAACTCCCTCATTAAAACGGTCCCGCTGGAACTTCGACTCCAGCGGCACCTCGGCGACGAGCATTCCCTGTTCGCCCCCCGTCAATTTCTGCAACTCGGCAAACCGCTGCGCCTGCCCGTTGCTGAATTCGGGGTTTTTGTTGCTGCCGATAAAGAAGGAGTAGATGTCGATGAGCTTCTGTTTGTCCTCCTCCATGCGGAGGGCCTGCCGTTCAGCCCCGGCGTAGTCCAGTTTCTTCTCCGCCTCCTCCTTGGCTGCAAAGGCTTCCAAATGGTCTGCAATCAGCGCAAATGCGTTGAAACGCTCCCGTTGTTTGGCGTTCATTGGCGCTTTGGAAGCCTGCTCCACAAGAGCATGGATTTTCCGCGTGAAGTCCACCGTGTACACGTGGTTAACCAACCAGTCCTCGTGGCAGTGCATGGTGGTGGCGGCAAGCGCCTTTTCGCACGCATCCCACCACTGCTGTACCAGCGGCCCCGCCTGTTCGCCAAAAAACGTAAGGTAAAAGTCCTTCTTGATCGCCTCCACATCGGCGTTGACGTCCCACATCAACTTGCCCCGTACGTAGTAGCTGATCCACGTCTGCATGAAGGCCTTGCGTCCCTCTGCGCGGATTCCCTTCATTCCCGTGGCTTTGTAAAGCCTGGCGTTGACCGCAAAATTGGCCGCATCGCGTTCGGGAAGAAAGGACCCCAGCAGGAAGCCGGGGTTGTAGTCGTACAT
>JBILWF010000238.1:0-5081 GCA_044370075.1 Chthoniobacteraceae bacterium
CCGGTGATGCAGAGCGAGATTACGATGCGCATCAAAACGGCCGGGGGAGAGAGTGTGCCCGAGAAGCTCTGGCACACTGTTAACGTAGTGGGTAAGGAAACGGCCCCTTTGCCTAGTGTAACGTTGTCCGAAGCGTCACGCCGTGCGATCAAAACAGCGGGAAGTGGAGTGGCGCTGACAATAAAGGCGGGAGGAAAAACCGATGTGCGTCGGGACCGGCTTGTGGCTCTGCATGTTCCCGCAGGCGAACGGGTTTCACCCTTTCTTGGGGCCGGACCTTTCACGGCGCAATGGGATGCGGTGGTTCCAATGGGCAACAAACGGGAGGTTACTTTTTATGCGGAGGGAACGGGATCCGTTCGGGTGTCCATTGGCGTGGATGCGAAGGAAGTCGTTTTTGCGGGGGCGCTTTCTGCAAACGAAAAACCGTTGTCGGGAAAGGTGATGTTAAACAAGGGCAGTAATGCGCTGCATGTCGAGTACACAAGCCCGCAGGCGGGCGATGCGACCGTACGTTTGCTGTGGTCGTCTTCTGAATTCACCGTGGAACCGTTGTCACCCTCGGCGCTCCTGTTGCCGGCCTCTTACGCAGATGCAGTAGCTCAGGGATCGCAGTTGCGCGAGGGGCGCGCTTTGTTTGCGAAAGCCAACTGCGTTGCATGTCACGATGCCCAGGGGGTGCTTTCCGCCAGAGGAACGGCTCCACACGCAATGCCCGAGCTGACTCATCAGGCGCCGCTGCTCACCGAGGTGGGATCGCGGTTTCGGGAGGAATGGCTGGCGCGATGGATTCACAATCCCCACCAGTACCGTTCCGGAAGCCTGATGCCTGCGGTTCTGCATGGAGCCGGTGCGGAGCGCGATGCAGCAGATCTCGCGGCTTTTCTGACGGGCTCCGGCGCGCCCGAGGATGGCGCTCCGGCAAAGGGCAACAGTAGTTCCGGCGGCGTGCTCTTTGGCAACCTTGGATGCATCGCCTGTCACAGCACACCGCAGAGCAAACCGGGGAATGAATTCAATCGGGTCTCACTTGCGCATGTAAGTTCGAAATGGAAATCCGGAGCGTTGTTCCAGTACCTGCAGGATCCGCACAAATACCACCCCGGGTCGCGCATGCCCAAGACACCCCTGTCGGTGGAGGAAGCGGAGAATTTGACGGCCTTTTTTATGTCTTTTCCGCGCGAGTCGGATACGGGGCTGGTCAAGGGGGATGCGGCGCGGGGGGCTCAGCTTCTGGCGACGACGGGATGTATCCAGTGTCATGCGGGCGCCCCGGGGGGATCCGCTCCCGCATTGGCAAAAACGCTGGAGAGAGAGTGGATGACGGGATGCCTTGCTGATTCTCGCGACCGGGTGGGCAAGGCGCCGGACTTTGCGTTCAGCGCGGAGCAGCGGTCTGCACTCCGGGCGTTTGCGAAAGCCGGTGTGCGCTGTGTGGAGGAAGATTCTTCGCGGGAATACGCCCAGCGTGCTGTGCTGGACCTGCGTTGTGTTGCGTGTCACTCCATGGATGCGCGTCAGAGTGTTTGGAGCGCGGTTTCGGAGGAGGCAAATATGCTGGGTGCGTTGAAAGCCCCGTCCAAACCCGTTCCCGGTCAGACCACGATGGCTCCGCGAGCCACGCCGTCCATACCGTCTCTGACATGGGCGGGGGAGAAACTACAGCCGCAGTGGTCGGCGCGGATGATTGCCGGAAAAATTGAGCAGAAAACCCGGCCGTATTTGGTGGGGCGCATGCCGGCCTTCGCCTGCGACGCGGAAGGGCTCGCACGCGGTCTCTCGCACTGGCACGGTTTTTCGGACAAGGATAACACGCTTGCTGGCGCGGTGGCGGGCGACGCAAGTGTGGCTCAGACCGGGCGGATGCTTGTGGGGGATCAGGGCGGGTTCGCCTGCACAGTGTGTCATGACATCGGGAGTCGCCCGGCCAGTGCCCCTTTCGAGGCGCCGGCCGTAAACCTAGCATGGGCCGGACAGCGACTGCGGTTGACGTATTTCGAGCGCTGGCTGCTGCAGCCGACGCGTGTCGATCCCGAAACCAAAATGCCGCGGTATGCGGACATTCATGGGAGAACGCAGCTCAAGCAGACCCTGAACGGGGATGGCCTCAAGCAGTTTGATGCGATTCGCCAGTACCTGCTTTCGCTTCAGGAGCCCTAAAGTCTCCCGGTGCGCGGAGCGGGGCGGGTGATGCGCCGTGTGGCGGGCTCGGGGCCGTATTTTTCGTTTGCATTACTTGGTTACTTTGCCAAGTGTGCAGGCTTGCAAGCCCGGTCCGAAAACATGCCCCTTCCCACAGCCGCTCTCCTCGCCGAGTTCCTTGGCACCGCTTCGCTCCTGTGTGTTGTGACAGGTTCCGGCATCATGGCTGAAAAGTTATGTGCAGGTAGCGGGGGACTCGCGCTTCTGGCGAACACTGCGGCAACAGTATGCGGTCTCTTTTTTTTGATTCGAATTCTGGGGCCGATCAGTGGGGCTCATTTTAACCCGGTGGTATCGGGAGTTCTTGCCGTGCGCGGCCAAATCTCTGGGCGAAAGGCCTTGGGTTATGTGCTGATGCAGTGTGCCGGAGCCGTGGCTGGTGCGTGGGTGGCCCATGCGATGTTTGAATTGCCGCTGTTGCAGGTGTCCCAAAAAATCCGCGCGGGCGTTGGTCTTTCGATTGCTGAGTGTGTGGCGACGGCGGGACTGGTGCTGGTGGTGCTTTTGAGTTCAGCAAGCCATGCGGCATCGAATGTAGCGGCATATATTGGTGCGGCGTACTGGTTTACGGCTTCAACATCTTTTGCAAATCCGGCGGCTTCCTTTGGCAGAATGTGGACGGATACCTATGTCGGGATTGCTCCAGCGAGTGTGCCTGCATTTGTGCTTTCTCAAATTGTGGGCGCGGTGCTTGGGGCGCTTGTTTGCAAAATTTTTGCCGCGGCTGGGAAGCCCGCCGCATAAGGTGTGCACATGCCCGTTCAACCCGACCCGCTTTCGGCCCGTCGCATCGGAGTTCTCAAGGCAATTGCCCATCCCTCGCGCCTTCTCATTACCGAGGCTCTCATGGATGGGGAGCGTTGTGTTCAGGAGCTCCGAGACATGGTGGGCGATGATCTTTCGACGGTTTCAAAACACCTCTCCATTTTGCGTTCCGCGGGAGTGCTGGTGAGCCAAAAGCGGAGCCAGAATGTTTTTTACGCCCTAGCTTGTGACTGTTTTGGAGATTTTCTCCAGTGTGTGGATCGCGTGTGTCGGCCACCGAAGATTTCCCGCCGCAAAAAAGCAGCCTGTTGTCCTCCTTTTTCCCAATGAAACCCCTGATTCTTATTCTTTGCACCGGAAACTCCTGTCGCAGTCACCTTGCCGAAGGCTTGCTTCGTGCTGCTGCGGGGGACCTTGTGGAGGTTGCCAGTGCGGGCTCAAAACCGGCGGGCTATGTGCATCCGCTTGCAATCGAGGTGATGCAGGAGGTCGGAATCGACATCTCCACACACCAAAGCAAGCATATGGACGAGTTTTCGAACCGGTCGGTCGAAACGGTGATCACAGTTTGCGGAAACGCGAGTCAGGCCTGCCCTGTATTTCCCGGACAGGTGAACCGCCACCACTGGGGTTTTGATGATCCCGCACACGCGACTGGTACGCGCGAGGAACAGCTTGGGGTGTTTCGACGTGTGCGCGATGAAATCAGCATGGTGTTCACGGCATATGCGGCGGGAAGGCGGGATCAAGCTGGACGCACGCCTGGGGCCGTTTGAATAGTGGCAGGGCAGCCAAAGCAAGGAACATACGATCCCTCGGGAGCCCTGAAAGAGGGGACACAGGGAGCAAATTATTCCGAACCTCGGGATTTCGTTGCGAAGCGCGAAAGAATTTTGTGCGTGGGGTCACTGGGAGGCTGACTTCACATACCCTGGGGCGCCTGTCTCACGCGAGAATCTCGCGAATCACGCGTCCGTGCACGTCGGTAAGTCGGCGGTCAATGCCATTGTGACGGAATGTAAGCCGCGTGTGGTCGATGCCCAGCAGATGAAGTAAGGTCGCGTGGATGTCGTACCCCTCGGTTGGATTTTTGCGATCGAGCGGCTTGTAGCCCCAGGCATCGCTCTCCCCGTGTGTGGTGCCCCCTTTGATACCCCCGCCACAGAGCCAGTTGGTAAACACATATGGATTGTGATCGCGTCCTTTGAGACCGTTTTGAGAGGAGGGCATGCGGCCGAATTCAGTGGTCCACAGAATGACGGTGTCCTCGAGCATGCCGCGTTGTTTGAGGTCTTGAATGAGGGCCGCCGCACCGCGGGCCATACCTGTGGCGAGGGGGCCGTGGTCGCGGTGAATGTCTTCGTGAGAATCCCAGTTGCGGCGGGGAAATCCGTTATCATTGCCGCTCCAGATCTGGACGAAACGCACTCCGCGTTCAAGGAGTCGCCGTGCGGCCAGACACTTTTGGGAGAAGTGAAAAGTCTCCTCGGCGGCATTGATAGAAGCGGGCCAAGACTGCGCGCCGCTTTCCAAACCGTAGAGGCGGAGGACGTGCTCGGGTTCCTGTTTGAGGTCCAGGGCATCCGGCGCGCTCAACTGCATTTTAGCGGCCATTTCGTAGCTGCGGATGCGTCCCTCCAGACGCGGATCCTCCGGATGATGGTTTGCGTGGGAACGGTTAAGCCGGGTGAGCAGCGTACGTGTTGCCGTTTCGCTTGCGGGGTTGATGTAATCGCCCAGTTTGTGAGGAAAAAGGTCTGCGACTGGGTTATCGCTGCCGGGATAAATGGGGGTTCCACTGTGGTGCGTGGGAAGGAATGCGGACTCCCAGTTTTTTACGCCGTTAGAAGCCATGCCGCGGTGGTCTGGAAGCACGACAAACGCTGGGAGGTTTTCATTCAGAGAACCGAGCCCGTAGCTGACCCAGCATCCCGCCCCCGGAAAACCCGGGAGCTGAAATCCTGTGGACTGGAGCAGCGTTGCCGCCGAATGAACCCCCGACTTTCCGACCATGTTGTGGATGAAAGCGATTTCATCCACAACGCTGCCGAGGGGTGAAACGACTTCGCTGAGTAGTTTTCCGCACTGGCCGTGGGGATGAAAATCCCAGATGG
>JBILWF010000104.1:0-6926 GCA_044370075.1 Chthoniobacteraceae bacterium
ACCCGGATCTCCTGAATGGGATGGATGTCGTTGGCCTGACCCTTCCAGTAGGAGAAGTTAATTGAGATGGACTTGTGGTTGTCATGGCCATTACCGCCTCGGGATATCCTGCCGCTCGACAACTTCACGTTATCAATCCGGGCTAATCGACAGACAACAGCCGCCCAGATGATGTGACATAGTTTGCGGTCCGCTAATGGAAGACGATTGCGCACTCCATCGCCTTGGGAAGGATGGCGCTTGACCGTGCCTCCCTTATTCGGGACTCCGAAACAAAAACGAGTCAGAGCTCAACAAGGACACGACCAGCGCCTTCGCACTTCCTTTCTCCTCCAAGTACGCTCGCTCAGCCTCCTGAAGAGTTTTCGCATCGCGTACGGTCTCATTTCGACCGACAAAAAAACGGAAAGCGTACCGCACAAAAACCTGCCGGACACGTGGTGAGTCTGCGATGCGGTGGATGAGCTCAATGGGGTTGGCGACCGGGCCATCGAGCTTGGGATCTCCACTTTCGCGAATGGCCCCGAGTGTGTTTACGGGTCTGTTTTTTTCCTTCAACCGATACCGCCCAAAGTGGTCGTACTGTTCGAAAGCCAGTCCGATGGAGTTCATTTGGGTATGACATCTCCAGCAGTAGGAGTTGTTGCGGATGCGCTCGAAGCGCTCACGAAGCGTTTTTGTGTCGTCCGCGGGAATGGCGGCACACACCGTCACAGGCAACTCGGGGACCGTGCCGCCAAGGAGATGTTCAAGGATCCACTTTCCACGCCGCACGGGATCGTTGTCGAAGTTGCCGGAATGAGCGACGAGCCAGGACGGGTGAGTCAGCACACCAGCCCGTTCCTCAGGGGAAAGCTCGACAGGGCCCGCGTGTAGTTTGAAGTCCTGCGGAAGGTTGTAGACGCGCTGATGGTTGTTGTTTGCGAAAGGGGGACCCTGTGCGATGAAGGTCCGGTTGCTGGTGAGGAGCGTCTGGAGCACCGCCGTGTCGGCTGCCACAACCATTTCAATAAACCGGCTGGTGTCGCGGCACAGCGCCCCGGGGTCGAAATGGAATCCTGCGGGTTTGTCCTTAAAGACGTTCACCGCCTTTTTGTAATCAAAGTATTCGTCGAAGAAATCGAGGAGCCGTCTGTTGGGTTTGTCGCCCTTGAGCAGTTCGGCCACCAATTGCGCGACCTGCTCGCGCGATTCTGTTTCCCACTTTGCAGGAGAGGTTTTTGCTGTTTGCAGCGCATTGTTTGCAACACCACCAAACAATGTGTTTTGAAGGGCGTTCAAAATTTCAGCGCGTGAAAGGCGTCTCCGGCCGTGTTCATCGAGAGGCCCGGCGCCGAGCTCCAGCCTGTACACGGCCTCGGGCAGCAGCAACGGCATGACGAGCACCGCCCGCCCGGCATGCACTCGGCCGTAGGCGACGGCGATCTTTTCATAGAGCGCCCGGGCCCGCTCCGCCTCGGCTGTGTCCGGGGCGCGGTTGAGCGCCCATTGAAACATCCAGCGCAACGCTTTCGTGAAAGCCTCTTCGGAAGGCTCCCTGCGCGGGTCCACCAGCGGTAGCAGGACACCCTGCGCGCCTCCGCCCTCGGCGAGCGGAGCGCCGTCCGCTCCCAGTTTGAAACGGGTCAGCCCCTCGACAACTTGCTGGGCATTGCGCAGGACAATCTCTGTGGAAGATCCATCAAGCGAGTACAAGACGTTGAAGTCTGAAATCTGCTGATTGGGCAGAAGTGAAAAAGGCTGCACCGCCCCCGGTGCCCGGATCTTCGAGGCATACACTTCCGGGCGGACCCTCCACAGACGAACCCTCGTCGCGGGAGCCGGATGGACCGTATCCCCGAAGAGCGTTTCGTGCGGTACGTGGTTCCCGAAATTGGGCAGCTCAAGTTTGTTTTCGACATGGTGCCCCGCAGCGCGGAGGGCGTCGCCGATCCAATCCGCAGCCGCATTCCTTTCCTGCTCGGCGGGTTGGTCTTTCTTTTTGGGCGGCATCTGCCGCAACTGAAGTTGATCGCGTACCGCACTCCAGACCTCGGGTTTCGCCGAGGAAAAGTCCGATACACCCTCGAGGGAAACGCCGCCTTCCTCGGTGCCGGAGTCATGGCACTTGAGGCAGTATTTTGCGAAAAACGGCTTGAGGTCGGCACCGTACGACGGGATGGCTGCAGCCGTGAGCAGAGCAGCAGCGGTCCAAAGCGAGGGCAGGACTCGGGGGGTCATGGAGTTTGTTTCCTCCGAAGAATGAGCCTGAGTCCCAGCGCGTTTTCCCCGCGTTCTCCCCGGGCAAGTGTTTCGTCATCCCATGCGCGAAAGGCGCTGCGGCAGTACTTTGGCAGGCTCAACCAACTCCCGCCCTTGATGACTTTGGCGGGTTTAAGCGGTGTGTTTTTGTGGGCCTCGGGCGGTGCGGGTGAGCGGTCGGGCGTGTAGACGGTGGTGGTCATTTCCGAAAGGTTTCCATGCATGTCGTAAAAACCCCACGCATTGGGGGGGAAACTTCCGACCGGAGCCATCGTGACGAAGTGATCGTCCCACGTCTTGTGGGCGTACGAGAAAAGGCCGGTCTGCGTTTCGCGGAAGTGGACTTTGGCTCCGGTTTTCCAATTCAGGGTTAGTTCGCCGACGGAGTCGCTTTCCCGCAACGAACGGTCCGCGAAGTTGCCGAACTTGGGGAGATCCGCGGGATCGTTGCCAAAGCTGTATTCCGTGTCTGTACCGGCGCGCGCGGCGTACTCCCATTCTTCTTCAGAGGGGATGGCGTATTCCCAACCTTGAGGGACTGATTGGTTGAGTTTGCTAATCAAAACCGTCTCCGCTTTTGTCCAGAATTTGTTGAGCGGATGCAGCTTGTGGGTCCCCGTGGAAAGGTACACGCCGGTGCCGACGGCGGCGGCGTAGTCGCGCTTGAGGAGCTCAAACTGCGCCATCCAAAACCCCTCGGTGAAGGAGACTTTTCTTTCGACTTCGTCCTCTTCATGCATGGCGGAAGCCACCGGACTTCCGATGGTGCAGGAGCCCCGGGGACACCAGCGGAAAGCAATTCCGTAGGGATTGACCCAGCTGTCTCCGGCAGCGTTTCCCGGGAGGAGGGTGGCGGCGGGGGAGACAACAGGAGAAGCAGGGCCTTCGAGTTCCCGGAGATCTTCCAGTGTAGTTTCCTGATGGGAACCGAGCTCGGAAAGAACCGCAGCCAACGATTTGGAGGAGGCCAGTGCGTCCTTTAGTTTTTGTGCGAGCGGGGCGAGCCCACTGGTGGGAGGCGTAACAACGCCCCCAACTGGAGCGTTAAAAAGGAGCAGCGCCTCGGCAGGCGGAACGCCCGTTTTAAGAAGGCCTTTTCTAACATTGGGCGCCTGCCCCGGATGCGGGTAGCAACCGTCTGCAAGAAGGATGTGGCGGATGCTGCGTCCGTCGCGCGCCAGCGTATTAAACAACTGCGTGATCCCTGTCTGCGCAGCCGAGACGCTGGAGGGGTTGGCTGGTTTGACGTCGACAGGGGCCAAGGAATTATCTGCATTCGGAGCGTTCTCAGGGGTTGCGGGTAGAACGTATCCGGAGAAATAGACAAGAACCGTGCTGCGCGCCGGAGCGGCGAGAGCCAGTTGTTTGAAGGCGGCCTTGGTGGCTTCGGCGGTGAGGTTCTCGGCCAGAGTGACCGAGAAGCCTCGTTTTTGCAGAGCCGCGCCCACCGCTTGAATGTCGGCCGAGGGCGTGGTGAGGGGCGCGTTGGGATAGCCGCTGTTGCCTATGAGCAGGGCGAAGCGATGCTCCGCAGTAGCCGCGGGGGCAAGAAGGGCGGCGCACCATGCAACGCCCGAGACGAGGGCGAGACAGTGCTTCATGCCAGAAACTCGTGCAGCGGTCCGTCTTGCTCGATGGCGCCTTCCAAGACTTTATCCTTCATTCCGAAATGTCTCACTGGAGAGCCCAACGCATGGAGAAGTGAAGTGTAAAAACGCGCCATGGTTCCGTGCCCTTTTGTGCCGTATTTCGGAAAGTTGACGTAGCGGCCGCCCGCATTGAGCCGCCCGCCGAGGTTGCCGATCAACACCATGGGCCACTCCAGACAGAACGAATGGTGAAACTCGGCACTGTCGCTCAAATAGACGATCAGTGTGTTGTCCATCATGGTTCCCTTTCCTTCGGGGACTGCAGCGAGTCGGTCGACGAAGGCGGCGAGCTGGGTGGCGTGGAACTGGCGGATCTTAAGGTCCAACGCCTTGGGTTCTGGCTCTGAGAGATATCCGTGGCCGATGGTGTGCGTGTCGGTGTTGATGCCCAGGCCGGTGTATTTCGGGTACCCGAGCGCGCCGGAGGCGAGCGTGACTGTGTTTGTTAGGCCCGTGATGAGCGCGGTTGCAGCCACCTCGAAGTGGGCCTCCACGCGCCGGGTTTCCACCTCGGAGAGGTACAGGTCGTCCCGGCGCGCCGGGATCTTGCGGGGATCGATCTCCCCGAGGCGGGCTTGGCGGGTGCTCAGAGACGCGAACGCCTCCGTGTAGCGCCGCAGCTTGTGTGCTTCTTCGCGCGGAAGTTGTTTCTCGAGGCGCCTGATGTCCTCGGACATGAAATCAAGAAGGAGGGATTGCGCTCCGACCTCCGCCTTGGGATTGCCGCCCAATATTTTTCCAAACAACATGTTATAGGCAAGAGCGGGATCTTGGTAGTACGGCACGCGCTGGCTTGGGCCGGACACCGAGCACCCCTCAATAATATTGGGCCTCGGATCCGAAGAAACCCCGAGTGTGACATGGCCGTAGATTGCGGGATTTGCCTTGGCCAGGGCGCAGTCTATCGTGATGTCCTTGGCCCCGCTGCCAGCGGAATAGGCTCCGAGGGCGCCGCACCCATTAGAGTGCCCGCCGCCGCAAACCCGACCGGAGAGACCCTGAACAATGGTCAACCGGCTCAGATGGCGTTCGAGCGGCGCTATGTGTTCAGGAAGGCGGTGTTCCGCGGCGTTGAGCCGCACATCCACCAGGGCGGCCTCGGTGGTAGAGGGAATGGGGCCGCCCCGCGGATTGGGTTCCTCATTTCTGGGAATTCCTTTGGGTTGAATGTGCTTGGGCGGCAGCCCGTTTCCCTCGATGAAAAAAACAACGCGGGCTGGTGTTTCTCCCTTTTGTTCCGCCTGAAGCCTGGACAGAAAAGGAGCCAGGAGCGGAGTGGAAACGCCGAAAGAGACCGTCTTTAAGAAAGAACGTCGCTGGAGAAAATGCATGGCAAACTCCGGGTTTAAATTGGCTTGAGCGTGGTTGCGAAAACAAAAATTGGCAGGCTTCGCAACGGCGGATGCGGGGGAAGGGGCCGGGTTGGCCCGCGCTGCGCACGTCTTTTGGGCGGAAGATACGGGCTCTCAGACCGCTTTATTGATGCCCTGATCCCGTCGTAGTCGCGTGCCAACCAGCGTAAAGCACCGTGCGCGCGTCCCGCGACCGCAGCGCGCGCGCGGGAGTTTGCAAAAAGGACGGCCGGGGCAATCATGTCCCGGCCGCCTTGTTAGATTATGCCTGAGGATGAAGAGGCGAGGACTAAACCGTGGCTTCTACGTGCCGTGCGATGCGGTTGGAGAGAATCAGCAAGGTCGGGGCCCAGAGGCCGATGAAAATTCCAAGGAGCTCGCCGTGGGTGCGAACTTCGAAACTGACATCTTTGCCTCCCGCATAATACCAAACGGCGATGGAGCCGGGAACGGAGGCGAGACCCAGAACGAAACAGAGGTTTCCAAGAGTTTTCATAGGGCCCTCTTGATGGGGCTTTTCATGGCGGGAGGCAAGCGGCATCAAGTCAGCAATTTGCTGATAAGCCTTTGCCTTTCAGACTACTTATGCAGCTTGCGTGCGGGTTGTAGCGCCTGAGTCTTTTTGAAGATTGCGCTCGTGATGGACCAGTCGCTGGCCCGGATAAATCCCAGGCGGAAGGCTCGACAAATGAATCTCCGAGTCCATGGATCCATCCGTTGATCAGACGACCGGACAGCCAGTTGCGGAGTTGAAAGAGCCCGGCACTTGAACCAAGGTCCGCCGGTTATGAAAACATATTTCCTGTTTTGTGCGGCATTCCTTCCCCGCGTCCTGAGTGCCGAACCCTTGCCTGAGTTGAAGCCCCTGCTCGGAGAGCGCGGCGCACTTCTCTTCAAGGAGGACTTCAACGCTCCTGATGCCAAACCGCTCACCACTATTGCAAGCGCGACCGCGCACATTATCAATGGAGCCCTGTGGGTTTCAAAACTTGCAGATGCCAAGCACATTGGGGTTTCGTACCTCTACAGCCTCGGGAAGGACGCGCCGCCTCCGTTAACCGATTTTATCATGGAAGCGGATTTCCGATGGGACGACGGGGAGGGGTTCAACTTTGAATTCACCAAGCCGGGGAAGGTGGAGCATGGCGTTGCGCCGGAGTTTTTCGTGAGCTTTGGAAAGTCGAAGGACCCCAAACGTCCGGTTTCCTGGTCAATCACGGACAACGCGCCGCGCACGAGCGTTGGCAAAGAGTCCGCGCCGCTCCGGGACTGGGAGTGGTACCGTGTATTGATCGAGGTTCGGCACGACGAGGTGGCTGTGCAACTGAGTAACGGCCAGACACTGCGCGGCAAATGTAACATGGCCAGCGCCCCGAAGCGTTCGCCTTCGATCAGCTATAACGGCAACGGGACGACGGGATTCAGCTTCGACAACTTCAAGATCTGGGAAATGAAGTAAGCTGGTGCCGCTCCCGCCCCATGCGGCGCACGGCTGTTGAGGGCCCTGACTGATCTGCGAGGATCCTGAACTGCGGAGGCTCCCAATCAGGGGAGGGGAGGAGATCAGGGTTGGATCCCCTCTCTTGACTGGGCGGAAGTCCAGCGCCTTCGGTCCCAAGCACTGTCGCGGTCTTTGCTCCCGTTGAGGACAACTCACCGTGCCTCCTCTTTAGATCTCACGTTG
>JBILWF010000105.1:0-6892 GCA_044370075.1 Chthoniobacteraceae bacterium
ACATGCTCCAGGCCCTGCACTTTATTAACGGCAAATCGATCCTGACCCGGGTTACCAATCCCGCTGCTCGGCCCGCGCTTTTGGTGAAGGAAAAACTTTCCGAGGAGCAGTTGGTGGAGCGCCTGTACTTGTGGTCTCTCGCGCGCAAGCCCTCGAATGCCGAAAGGGAAAAAGGTCTGCAGTTTTTAGCCTCGTATGCGGACAAACGCGGGGAGGCAGCCGAGGACTTGATGTGGGCTTTGCTTAACAGCCGTAACTTCACCCTTCTGGACTAATGAAAAGCCGACTTTTGTTGTTTGCAGGAGTGCTGGGAACGGTGGGCCTCCACGCGGAGGAGGTGAGTTTTCAGCGCGATGTATGGCCGATTTTCAAGCGCCACTGCGTGGGCTGTCATTCCGAGAAGAAGGAAAAGGGGGGGCTGCGCATGGATGATGTGGCGCTTCTTCTCAAGGGCGGCAAAACCGGGGCGCTCTGGGTCGCGGGTCATCCGGAAAAGAGCCTGCTTATTTCGCAGGTCAGCGGCGACAAACCGGAGATGCCTGAAAACGAGCCGCCATTGACGGCGCTCAAGGTGCGGCTCTTGGAGCAGTGGATTGCGCAGGGTGCGAAAATTGACGCGGCGCCCAAGCTGGAATTGCCCCCCGTGGTGATACCCGGAGTCTACGCCACGGCTCCCGCGGTGGGGAGCGTGGGCATCAGCCCGGATGGGAAGACGGGTGCGGCCGCGTGCCGCAGCGAGGTGGTTGTTTTCGACGTGGAAACCGAAGGCACGCTGCGCCGGATTCCGACGGATTTTGACCTCATCACGCACGTGGAGTTCAGTCCGGATGGCAAGCGGTTGGCGGTTTGCGGGGGATCGCCCCAGCAGTTCGGCGGCCTGCTGGTCCTGGACACCGCGCAGTGGATTCGCGAGAGCGTGCGCCGGGTGGGATCAGACACCCTGTTCCGGGGCCGTTTCTCTCCGGACGGACAGACTCTGGCCGTGGGAGGTGCCACGGGAGCGATCCACCTGATTCCGATGGATCCCAAGGGAGAGCCGCGCCAGATCGAGTTGCACAGCGACTGGGTGCTGGACGTGGCCTACACGCCCGACGGCACCAAACTGGTGAGTGGCAGCCGCGACAAGACAACGAAGGTGAGCAGTGTCGAAACGCTCCAGTTGCTGCGTTCGGTGGACCAGTCCAAGGAGAGCATTGTGGCGGTGGCGGCCACGGCGCAGAACGCCATCTCCGGGGGCGTTGCCCGGGCGGTGAGCGGCTATGATTTTGGGCTGGCCCTCTCCGGCGTCGAATTAAGCGGCAGCGGTAACGGTGCGGCGCCGGTAAACAAGAAAGACCAGTACACGCGGGCTTTTGAGGCCCAGCCGGAGGCGGTGACGGCGCTTGCAACCAGCGGGGACCGGAAGTTTTTGGCCGTTGCAACGCGCGCCGACGAGGTGCGCGTTTACGATGCGGACGCGCGCACGCGAAAGGCGGTTTTGCCAAAGGCGGCCGCGCCGGTGCTCTCGATTGCGATGAACGCGGACGGGTCGCGGTTGCTGGTGGGGGCCAAGAGCGGCGTGGTGGAGGTGTGGGATGTCGCGAAGGCGACGAAGCTCCGCGCGTTTGTGCCGGTACCCGTAAAGCAGTGAGCGGCCTGGCAGCGTGTCGGGCTCGGGAAACGGGATTTCGATCAATGTTGTGGAGGAGTATCCGGCGAATGTGATTGGCAGGAAATTGCTTTTCGCTCGGTTTCCGCGGGCCGAGCGCACTGTATCGCGGCGGATCGCGTTAAATCGGTTGTTGCCTGTCAGAGTCGGACAGCCAGAAGTATGCCTTCCATAAACGAGCAGTAGAGGGGGCCCTCTCATTCTTGGCCCCTCCCCCAACGAAGACGCCCCCGATCCGATAACTGAGCCCAAGTTCCGGCTCAAGACCACACAGGACCACCTCGAAGCCAAGGTCGCCTGGTTGAGCGGGAGGTGTAATCCACATCCACGAGGCCGCCCGCGGCTTTGAGTGCGTCGGGCATGGGCGGCAGCCAGCCCATCTGATCGAGCAGATCCAGTTCGCGTTCCACCATCGGCCCGAGGGACTCGCTTTGCTGCCGGCCCATTGTGGGAGCGAGGAGTCGCGCCTTTTCCTGCGAACGCAGCAGGGGCGGGTCTAGCGCCTATTGACCGGCCTTGAGCAGGGTCTCGCGGGAAAGCTGGCACAGGCACGCCGAGGAAAACGCGTGCCGCGGTGGTTCCACGCCATGCGGTCGGGGGCGTCGTTGGGGAGCACCACGTGCAGAAACTCGTGCAGCGCGTTGGGACGCTCCCGGGCGTCGTCCATGAAATTCTCGGGCGGGACATCCGCACCAAAGCGTCCGAGCGCCTGCACGACGGCGATCCGTGCCGTCTTCATGCGGCGCAAGCTGGAGGACTGGGAGCGGGCAGAGGAGCTATCCACGCCCGACAACCGCAAGCAGGTGGACCAGTTCAGCCCGCGCTCACAGGCCATCCTCGAAATCCAGTCGGCCCGCGACCTCGAGATCCTCGAGAAGGTCTTCGCCAACTCCGTGCTGCTCGGCGAAGACGGCTACCACGAGCTGCTGGCCGACATCGAGGCCGAGAAGAAAGGAACAAAACCCGCCAGCGCCATGCCCTCACCGGCCACCTCCGCAAAGACAGCGAATCGGATGAAGCACGAGACCCGGCAACAGGAGCTTTTCGAGGCAGTCAACTGGATGGCCCTGAACCTCCGTTGCGAGTCTCAGCGCCTCGCGCTGGCTCGGCCCCTGCGGTGCAACCCCAGCGCACGGGCAGTTCGCCGGCATAGTGAGCCCGAGTCTTTTTCCGTGCATTTCTAAAGTTGAATATTATATTTTCACGGATATGAACACGCGGCGCGACGCCTATCTTCAGACCATCCGGGGTCGTCTCCGAGACAACCCCATCGTCTCGCTGGTGGGGCCGCGTCAGGCGGGCAAAACCACGCTGGCGCGGATGCTGGCCGCGGACACTCCCGGACCGGTGCATCTCTTTGACCTTGAAGCCCCCTCGGATCTGGCACGGCTGGCCAACCCAGAGTTGGTACTGCGCCCCCTTACTGGGCTGGTGATCCTTGACGAAGTGCAGCGGCGCCCCGATCTATTCCCGTTGCTGCGCGTTCTGGCCGATCGGCCGAATGTGCCAGCGCGTTTCCTTATTCTGGGCAGCGCCTCCCCGGCTCTACTGAAAGCGGGTAGCGAAAGCCTCGCGGGGCGGGTTTCATTTGTCGATGTAACCGGGTTCGCACTCTCCGAGCTGGGGGCCGATGCGCAGGCGCGCTTGTGGTGGCGGGGCGGGTTTCCGCGCGCCTACCTTGCTGCCGATGACGCTGCGGCCCGCCAGTGGCTGGAGGATTTTCGTCGCACTTTTTTGGAGCGCGACATCCCGCAGCTAGGCATTCTGGTGCCGGCAGTCACGCTGGGGCGTTTCTGGACGATGATTGCGCATTATCACGGACAGGTGCTCAACCTCGCCGAACTGGCGCGGGCACTGGGATCCTCGGAGCCGACGGCGCGGCGCTATCTCGACATCCTGAGCGGCACTTTTGTGGTGAGACAGCTCCCGCCATGGTTTGAGAAACTCAAGAAGCGACAGGTCCGCTCGCCCAAGGTGTATGTGCGGGACGCCGGGTTGTTGCATGCGCTGCTGGGCATTCCCGATGTGGCGGCGCTGCAGGGGCACCCCAAGCTGGGCGCGTCGTGGGAGGGTTTTTGCCTCGAGCAGATTCTGCAGGTGTGCGGGGATCGGAGCGCGTATTTCTGGGGAACCCACGGCGGCGCTGAGCTGGATCTGCTGCTGCTGCACGGGGGCCGACGGCTGGGCTTCGAGTTCAAGTTTTCCGACCAGCCCGCAACGACGAAGTCCATGCGCACCGCGCTGCAGGACCTCGCGCTGGATCAGCTTTATGTGGTGCATCCGGGTGAGCATGAATTTCCGCTCGCGGAGGCGATCACCGCGATTCCGCTGTCGCGCCTTATGGAGCGTCTTGAGTCGTCGCCAGCGGCAGCAGCACCCGCGGCTGAGCGGATCTAACCGTTCAGCGAACACCCCCATGGGCCTGCACCCCATCGTTTACACCGAAAAAGTCGTCCGCAGCTTTTTGCCCTACCAGCTCACGGCATATCCCGCCGCGGTTGAGCGTCTTCTGAACCAGATCGGTACGCTGCTTTCGCCGGACGCCACGCGTAACTCGCCCCCTGCTGAAGGGACCGTTCGTCAGCGTGTCGCGGCCGTTCCTGCGCGGCTCGGCGGTGGAATCATTGATCACCGAGGGCGTGCTCCACTCGCACATGCGCCAGCGGATTCCTGTGGAGATCACGCATGTGTACGGGTATCAGGATGAGGCCATCCGCGCCTTCAGCGCGTTTTTCTTCTCGTATCCCACACCCCGCTCCACCTTGCCCTTGTGCTGCGGCGTGTAGGGCCGGTACGGCAACACACTGATGCCAAAGTGCCCGCAAAACTCCGCCAACTTCGGGTTAATCTCCGGGTCATTCCAGTCGGCCTTGCTCACCGCCGCCTTGAGGTTGTCCCCATTCAAGGTCAGTTGCACCCCTCCAAAACTGCGCACGGCATTCTCGAGCACCCCCAGGAACGTCTCCGTGTCCTGCCGCAAAACCGCTTCGCTGTATCCCTTGCGCGAATGGCTCAACACCCCCCGAGGGACCCCTGTGCGGGTCCGCTTGCCCTTCTCCTCCACAATGAGCGCCCCAAGCCCGAAATCCACCTGCTTCAGACCCGGCGGTCGAAAATATGGTACACTTTGGATTATCCACGGCTGTATAACCGGCAGTTGCTTGGGTGGTGCACTTTGCCCCCCCCGACGTACTTCCCGGCTGTTTTCCAGTGGACTCCCAGCTCCCACGCGATGCGTCGCTGAGCCCACCCCTTCTCATACAGGCGGCGAATTGCTTCTCGTAAACTCACTTTGAGGACATGGGCCATGCCCCAGTCCAAGCGCCCGGATACGCTTAACTGGAGCCGTTTTTGCCCCTCAAAGGTAGTACATTTTGAACCCGGTTATTTCGACCGCAGCTGGTACACTTTAACCGACCACTGACAGAAAAAGAACCCAATGACCTGGGCCCTGGTGCTGCTGGACATGCTGGTGAAGGCGTTCGCCTGCGGCTTTCTGGCCCGCCTGATTGTGGGGCGGGGTCTGTGAGGTTCCGGAAATGCACGAATTTTACGAATTCAACGAAAAGCCTCCCCCCGTGGACTCCGGATACTTCTCTTGCTCCGAGCCTGCCCGCATGATAAAATCATCATGTGAAAACCACGATCACTGAACGGGGGCAAATTTCTATTCCTGCTGCGCTACGTCACGAATTGCACCTCACGGCGGGACAAACGGTCCTCTGGGAAAAGGTGTCAAATACGGAATGCCGGCTTTTGATCCAAAATAAACAGTCTATCGACGCAAATCCTGTGGCGGCCATTGGGTTCGCTAAACGGAAGGGATTGCCGGTACGAACTACTGCCCATTGGATGAACTCTTTACGTGAAGGCGAGGAGTAGCCATGGCATGGGTCGTCGATACTTGTGTGCTTTTGGATATCCATTCCGCTGATCCCCAATTTGCACAATCCTCCGCTGTTTGTCTGACAAAGCATCTTTCGGATGGCTTGATCATATCTCCAATAACGTATGTGGAACTAGCTCCTGCTTTTGAGGGGAACTTTACACTTCAAGAACAGTTTCTGGCTGAGGTTGGTGTTGAATGGCCGTCGCCGTGGATACTCCAAGACACCATGAATGCGCATCGGTTGTGGTTTTCTCACATTGAAGGAAAGCGGCGTGGCAGCGAGTCGAAGAGACCCATCGCCGATGTGTTAATCTCGGCATTTGCGCAAAGATTTCAGGGGCTGATCACACGTAACCCGAAAGATTTTGAATCCGTGCGGGTTGTCATTTCCTAAGATTGTTGAACGACCCACGCCACCGCCTTATCCAGGGAAAGGTGGAGACGCGGAAACTGCTCAGCTCTTTCGGAGTAATTCGAGTAATTCTAAAGCTGCCCGGCTTGATCACCATCATAGCAGCAGCAAAAAATTGCTCTTCGCTCGTTTTCCCCCGCCCGCGCGCGCGGTGTGATTGCGATCGTGGTGCACCGCACCGGACTGACCGTTTTCCCCCGCGGCGCGCGCGGTATCGTCGCGGGGCGCGCGAAATTATCGTGGAGTTCCGGATTCGCTGTTGCGCCGTCTGTCGGAAGGAACGGTGCTGATGACGCAGGCGGGGTGGGCGGCGGATGGGTTTCCAATTTACGACCTCTGGGCGCATGGACTGGGGGGGGGATGCGAAGAGTCAGGTGAGCGGGATGAAGTCCAGTTTTCGCCTCAAAAGTGGCGTGCTTCCTCGGAGCGGAGGCAGCCAGGCGGTCCGTTTTCCGGGGTTTTCGAGGAGGACTTTGAGTATGTGGCGGGCAGCGGGGATTTGGACGAGTGCGGGGGGCGCATCGGTGTCACGCCGGAGTTTCTCGAGGGCACCTACTATTATGTGATCACCGAGAATAAACCCTTTGTTCCCCAGGCGTTTAGCGGGGAAGCGGACACCAGTTTTCCGCTACGCATGGGCCCGCCAGGCGGAGGAGGACTCGGTGGCCTGGGGCCTCTGCCGGCGGACGGACGCTCCCCGCGGTGAAGGCGAGTCGGCCCGGAGGCAAAGGAAGATTCCTCAGACTGGCGCCGTTCCTCCGAGCTCTAGGCGCGGAAGGATCTTGAGAATCAAGACGAGAAAACCGAAGCGTGGATCGATTACGGGTCTCGCGATATTAACGCAAGTGAGCGGAATTTGCCACAGCTCTCATCCCTTTGATGAGTTGCTGTATATCTGACAAAAGGGTCACTTGTCCGGAATCTTGATCAGAGATTAGTAAAC
>JBILWF010000106.1:0-6887 GCA_044370075.1 Chthoniobacteraceae bacterium
TTCAAATTCCGCGAGTTTTTCCTGAAATGCGTGCAGTTCGGTGGGGCACACAAAGGTGAAATCCTTCGGGTAAAAGAACAGGATCACGTTTTTTTGTCCCAGATACTGGCTCAGGGAAAAGCTGGGGATGATCTCTCCGCCGTCGACGACGGCAGCGGCGGTGAAGGAGGGGGCTGTTTTTCCAACAAGTACAGGCATAGGAGGATGTGTTTTAGGGTTCTTTAGGAGGGAAGGATTTCATCCAGGGCGGCGAGCAGTTCGCCGACGGTTCCGGCTGTTTCATCGCCCATGTTGGAGAGGCGGAAGGTTTTGCCCTTGAGCTTGCCGTAGCCGCCGTCAATGAGGAGGCCCCTGCGGTTTTTGAGTTCCGTTACGAGTGCTGCCACGTCGATGTTTCGGTTGTTGGCCACGCAGGTGAGCGACTTGGAGCGGTAGCCTTCCGGTGCAAAAAAATCAAAGCCGTGACGGCGCACCCAGTCGTGAACCAAAGCATTGGTTTGGGCATGGCGAGCGTGGCGGGCGGCGATGCCCTCGTTGAAAATATCCTCCAGTTTGGAGGCCAGGGCGTAGATGTGGGAGATCGAGGGGGTGGAGGGCGTCATGTCCTCCGCCTGGTTCTTCTGGAACTCGACAAAATCAAAATAGTATCCCCGCCCCTGAACGGACGCGGCCCGATCAAGCGCCTTTTTGCTGGCGGCGAACAGGGCAAGTCCCGGGGGCAGCGCGAGGGCTTTCTGGGAGCCGGTGAGCAGGACATCGATGCCGAGTTCGTCCATAGGAATGGGCACCACGGAAAACGAGGAAACGCTATCCACGATAAGGTGAACATCCGGAAATTCGCGGGCAACCTCCGCAATTTCAGCCAGGGGCGACATCACCCCCGTGGATGTTTCGTTGTGGATGAGGGTGAGGGCGTCGAAGCCGCCCTTCTGCAGATGGGCACGCACCTGTTCGCCACGGACGGGCTGCCCCCACTCCACCTGCAGGGGGACGGCTTCCTTGCCGCAGCGGCGGGAAACATCCAGCCACTTGTCGGAAAAGGCGCCGCACATGCAGTTGAGGACCTTCCCCTTGCCCACCAGATTGCGGATGGCGCCTTCCATCACACCCCACGCCGAGGAGGTGGAGAGAAAAACGGGCTGTCTCGTTTGAAAAAGCTCCTGAAGCCGGGGTTGGATTCCCCCGTAAAGCTTTTTGAAGTCTCCGCTGCGGTGCCCAATCAGAGGCTTGCAGAAGGCGGCGAAGGTTTTTTCCGAGACTTGGACGGGACCGGGTATGAACAGTTTCATGGAATGGCAGCTGCGTGAAAGCAGCGGAGTGCCTCCCCTGGGGGTGGGAAGTTCCCTATCAAAACGCGAAACCGGCTCTCCGGGCAAACTCTTCCTCGCGATGGCTGGAGGATGCCCCGGTGAGTCCCGTTGGGGATTTTTATGTGTTTTGCTTTGAAAAACGGCGCTTGCAGTCAAGGTTCCCGCGAGTGCCGGGGAGTCTTCTTCGCCGGACACTCGGCCCTTTCGGGCGTTCGTGCCTCCTTGGAGAGATTCCAAACGCTCGCCTACCCTGTAAAACATCACGGTTTTTCCATGAACCCCTTTCAGGTTCGCTTGATGGCTTCGCTGGAGACTTGCCACTGGTGGTACCGGGCTACGCACCAGCTGGTTTTAGATGCGCTCCTCGCGTTTTCCGACCGCTCGGCCCGTATTTTAGACGTGGGGTGCGGAACGGGCGGTTTGCTGCGGCATTTGCGGAGCTTTCATTTTCGTACGGGTTTGGAGCCGGACCCGGGGGCGCTTCGCTTTGCCCGGCGGCGGGAAAGTCCCGGCTTGGGCCCGGAATTTTTGCAGGGAGACATCCAGTCCCTATCCGGTCTGGAGGCGGCTCCTTTTGACTGTGTTACGTGTGTGGATGTACTTTATCACCGGCAGGTTGAGAATTGGCAGGAAGCCTTGGCTGTTATGGTGTCAAAGCTCCGAACCGGCGGTTTGTTGGTCCTGCAGGTGCCTGCGTGGGAGTGCCTCTCCGGAGCCCATGACCGCGCGGTAGACGGGGTGCGCCGCTTCCGGCGCGAGCCCGTGGAGCAGTATCTGGGTGGGATTGGGTTTGAAATCTTGGTGAGCTCCTATCGGTTTTCGTGGCTTTTTCCCGGAATGTTTTTTCTCAGGGGATGGGAGCGTCTTTTCAAAAAGAAAAGACTACACTCCAACGATTTGACACGTTTTTCCAGATCCCTGCGCCCTTTTGGAAGGGCGGCGCATCAGATTCTGCTGGGCATTGCTCTCTACGAGAACAGTTTGCTGCTGAGTGGGTTTCGTTTTCCCGTGGGGAGCTCGCTTTTTGTGGTGGCACGCAAGCGAGTCGCCGTGGAGGAAACCGGGAGCCGGAACGGACCGGAGTTCGGGGTCTCTCAAATTCCCACGCCTTGATACCGCTTGATTCCGCGGTGCCAAAGGAAGCGCGCGATGCAACCGGTGAGCAAAACCCAAAACAGCTGCAGTTCAAACCCGTGAAGCAGTTCGGAGCGCGGCAGTTTTTCGAGCAGAATCTGGATGGGAAAAAACAGCTCCGATGGGAACGGGGTCCACTGAAGCAGTGCCCGGGCGGCTGGAGGCATCCAGTCGAGGGGGAACACATGACCGCTTAGAAAATATTCGAATGAGTAAAGAATAAAAACCACGGTGGATACCTCCAAAATCCAGAAGGCCAGCATCGCAAGGGAATAAGCGATGAAGAACTGGATCAGCGCCGAACCGGCTGCAGCGAGAAGGAAAAGCGGCCATGTGGCTGGGTTCTGGGGCCACTGAATTTGGGCGCGCAGAAACCACAGAAGCAGGGCCACCACGGGCAGGGTGACCAGGGCGTACACCAACCGGTAGGAGAAAAAAAGACTCAGCCGGTAGGCAAGGTGGTCGAGGGGTTTAATGAGCAGCGCGCTGATTTGCCCTTCGCGAATTTCTGCCGCAATCCGCCATTCGTCCTCCGTGGGGCTCGCGAGGGTGTCCACCAGCAGCACGCCCACGAAGTAAAGAACCAGTCCTGGAAGGGTGTATCCGCTCACAGCCTCGGAGTCCCCGAGGACGGTTTTCCACAGCAGCAGCGTTGCCGCCAGCGGAAAAAGACTGAATCCGTTGCGGAGCAGAAAGTTCCATCGGTATACGAAGGTATCCTGCAGGCCGATGGAAAAAACCCGGCGGTAGGCGGCGAAGTTCATGGGCCGGGGCAGGTGGGTTATGCAATCGGGTTCCGGTGCCGCGCGCGCGACGCCCCGTGCCGGAATCAAAACACCTTGATGTAGGCCTTTTTTCGAAGCCCGGCGATCCACTCTTCGTAGGCTTTTTGCCGGTCCTGCGCCTGAAGTACCTTTTCAATAGTGTCCCGGGATTCTTCAAAGGACTGCACTGCCTTGTTTTGCCGTTCCTCGCAGTAGAGCAGATACGTGGTGGTGCCGATGGAGACAGGCGCGCTGGTTTTTCCCGGTTTGAGTGCGAATGCGGTTTTGGAGAGCGCCTCGTTGAGCGTATCGGCTTCTATCCACCCCCAATCCCCGCCTTTTTGCGCCGTGTCGGCATCCTCGGAGTAGAGGCGGGCCAGTTCTTCAAATTTGGCCCCCTGTTTGACCTTTTCGCGAACCTCTTCCAAAAACCGGATTTTCTCCTCCGTGGACCCCCGCTCGGAGGATCGCAGGATGATCATGCGCAGGTGGACTTTGTCCGGGGAGGAAAAATCGGCGACGTGGTCTTTATAGAAGGCACGCAGGCGGTCCACGCTGATGACCGGATTGGTTTTGACAGCCTGCCGGCGCATCGAGGCCACAATAATCTTGTCCATCTCCTCTTTCCGGAACCGCTCCATCGTGTAGCCAAAACTGGCCAGTTTTCGGGAAAAAGCTGCCCGGTCGCCCTGATGCTCCTCGCGGATGATGGTGGCAATTCGGTCCTCCAAAATATAGGACGGCAATTGGAAGCCCTTTTGTTTGAAGTAATCGACAATGAGTTTCCGGTCGATGAGCTCGTCAAGCGCCTCCTTTTGAAGCTGCTGGAGCTTATCTGCCAGTTCCTGGCCACGCAGCGTTTCCTTTGCAGTCCGTCTTTTGGGGCCGATTTGTTCCCAGACTTTGGAGATGGTAATGGGTTCGTCGTTTACGACCGCGGCCAGTCCATCGAGCATCTCTTCGGCGCGGATGGATGGGGGGAAAAGCAGGCATTCGCCGGCGGCCAACACACAACCGGCTACGATCCACTTGGCGAGGCGTCGACCGAGATTCCGGGGGGCAATCCGATGCAGGCAAAAGGTGCGGATCATGGTTTTTGAGACGAAAAGGGTGCCGGGACCCAAAAAGGTGCTGACGGCTTCCGCTCAAGTCAAGGAGGCCGCTTGGCAAAGCCTGCCCAGAGTCCAAACTTTTGATGTAACAGGCGCGGCCCGTGGGAGGTGTTTTTATTTTTGAAACGCCGCCCGCCACTCACGTAACCTTCCCGCGGAGGTGTTTCTCATGGTCCTTTCACTCCCCCCCGTTTCTCTGCGAATTCTGTGCGGCGTGCTGGTGTTTCTTCTCGCCGGTGTGCCGGCGCATTGTGCAATCCCCGTCCCGGATCCGGTGCTGGTCAAACTATGGCCCGAGGGAGCCCCGGAAAAACCGGGCGTTTTGATCGAGCCTGAGAAGGTAATTCCGCCCAATGGGGAGAACGACGTGCTCCGGATCACCAACGTTTCGGAACCGACTGTGAGCATTTATCGCCCCGAGCGGCCCAACGGCGCCGCGGTTCTGGTCTGCCCTGGAGGAGGCTATGGCATTTTGGCGATGGAACATGAGGGCACCCAGGTTTGTGAATGGCTCAATCAACTCGGGGTGACCGCCGTCCTCCTCAAATACCGGGTGCCTGTCCGTCAGTTTGTTCCGGGCTTTGAACCCCTTCAGGACGCCCAGCGCGCCATGGGTATTCTGCGCAAACGCGCCGCAGAATGGGGGATTGACCCCCAGCGCATCGGGATCCTCGGTTTTTCAGCCGGCGGCCACCTCGCGGTGATGACCGCATTGCATGCCAACGAACGCATGTATCGTGCCGATCCCCAGTGGGATGACGTGGACGCAACCCCCAATTTCGTCGTTCCCGTTTACCCAGCGTATTTGGTCTCCAAAGCCGATCATTTTGCACTGATGCCCCTCTGCAAGCCAACCGAGAAAGCCCCTCCTGCCTGCCTGATCCACGCCCACGACGACAAGGGGCTCACCAGCTCCAGTGGAAGCGCGCTTCTGTACCTCGAGTACAAGAAACTCGGGATTCCCGCCGAGTTGCACATTCTCAGCATGGGAGGGCACGGATTCGGCATGCGGCGCGCCGGGAATCCGGTCAACGAATGGCCGCAGAGGGTGGCGGACTGGATGCGGGTTTCGGGTTTTCTGGGGCGTCCCGCCGGCCGCTAACAGACCGGATATGGGGATGCGAGTTGCCCCGGGAAATACGGGCGGGTAAAAAAGACCCAGCAGGGAAACCAGCAAGGAAACGTATGGAACTGACTCAAGAACAAAAAAGCAAGGTGGCGGAGTGGATCGCGAACGGACTCAAACTCTCGGAAATTCAGGAGCGCATGGGCAGCGAGTGGAACATCCGGATGACCTACATGGAGGCGCGTTTTTTGGTGGACGACCTCCGCCTGCTGCCCAGGGACACGGAAGAAACAACCGAATCCAAACCGGATGCAGTGGCTCCAGAACACCTTGGCGCGGAGGATCCCTACGGCGCACCGCAGGCGGATCCCGCGGGGGGGGAACCCGCGGAGGCTCCAACCGGGGGAGGGGTGTCTGTGAAGGTGGACACGCTCATGCGGCCGGGGGCTATGGTGAGCGGCTCGGTACGTTTCTCCGACGGGCAGACAGCGCAGTGGTACCTCGATCAGCTCGGTAGGATGGGTATGGTCCCGCCCAGTCCCGGATACAGGCCGCCCCAGCAGGATATCCCGCAGTTCCAAGTTTTATTGGACAAGGAATTAAGCCGCATGGGGATGTGATTCTGCACCGGATCGGTTCGGCGTTTTCAACAAAGGGGTTTAAAGGCGTATGGCGACGGATCCGCGGTGGGAGAGAGTGCGGGTGATGGTGGGGATTGCGCTGGTCGTGGGCTGTGGGTTGGTTTTGTGGAGAAATTCCGTGCGTCCTCTGGTGGAAAAAGGCCTTGGAGGGGGAGACCTCGTGCGGGAGGTCCGTCTGGGGGTTTACCGGTGGGCGCTGGAGCGAAAACGCGAGGAACTGCAGCGGGAGGAGCAGCAGGAGAAGGAGCGGGTGCGCGCGGGGCGGGCGTCGCAGGGGGAGGCGCCGGTCTCGGGGGGGAGCCGGGGTGCGGTTTCTTCCGGAACGGTCTCGGGCGGCAGCCTCTGAGGAGTGGCTTGCATTACACGACATTTACAATTTGCGGGGGCTGCTCAAATTGACGGCGGCAGATTCCGTCTATAAACTTCGACAATTGGAGTTTCCTCCGTTGCCCCCAGGCATTAGTTTGAATCAAACATGAACTCTTTGTTTCCCAATATTTTCGGAAAACGGGGAAGGGCACGCTGGGAGCATGTCTTCCGGACGTTATGCTGCATGGTGTTTTTGGTGCTGACCGCGTGTGGCCCCAGCCAGGAGACGGCGGAGCTGACGCCGAAGGAGATGCAGGCAAAGTTGACCGAAGCAATCCCCAAGGGAACGGCACTCGCGCAGGCGCAGCAGTTTATGGAAAAGGAGGGTTTTGTCTGCGAGGCGATTGTGGATGGCGAGTGGCGGAAAAAGAAGGTGGCCCGGTTTTTGCGCTGTGCGCGGGAAGATGGAAAAATGATCAAGCGCAAGTGGGATGTTGCGCTCATACACGACGGCGAGAAGGTGTTGTCTGTAGACTTGCGTACGGCACTGG
>JBILWF010000107.1:0-6882 GCA_044370075.1 Chthoniobacteraceae bacterium
ATGCGCTGGGGTTTAATGCGTGGCGGGGCAGCAGGCGGTGGGTGGACGTGGCGGCTGCGGCGCACTGGATGGAGCGATTGCCGGCGGGGGTGAGTCGGGTGGTTTTGTTTGTGAACGCGCCGCTTCGCGAGGCGTTGGAGGTGAGCGCGCTGCCGGTGGTGGATGTGGTGCAGTTTCACGGGGAGGAAACCCCGGAGTATTTGGCGGCGTTTGCGCGGGAGTGCCGGCTGCCGGTGATCCGTGCAGTACGTCTGGCAGATGAATCGCAGCTGCACGCGTTGGAGCGCTTGGGCGCGAGCAATGTGCTGGTGGACGCGGCGGTGCCCGGCGCTTTTGGCGGTACCGGGGCCCGGGTGGACTGGGATCTGGCCCGGAGGGCCGTGGAGGAATTTCCCCATCTGCGCATCCTGCTTGCCGGGGGATTGACCCCCGACAACGTAGCGGAGGCGGTGGATCGGGTCCGTCCGTACGCGGTGGACGTGGCCAGCGGGGTGGAGGCCGCCGTTCCGGGCCGTAAAGATGCGCGGAAAATGGCGGATTTCGTGGCCGCAGCCAGGCGCGGAGGCGCTTGAGGATCTGCCGGCAGAAGGCCGGCGCGGCTTAGCGGCGGCGTTTAGTGCTCGCCTTGGTGCGGTGCATGAGATCCTCGACAGCGTCGGCATCTACCGGGATGTGCGCGGTCAGATCCACGGGCCCTTTGTTAGTGAGCAGAATGTTGTTTTCGAGGCGGACGCCGAAGCCTTCCTCGGGCAGATAAATGCCGGGCTCGACGGTCAGCACCCAGCCGGCCTCAAAAGGGGTGTGGAGCGGTCCCACATCGTGCACATCGATGCCGAGCGGGTGGCCCAGCCCGTGCATAAAGTACTTGGTACAGGCGGGTTTTTCCGGAGTGTGTTTTTTTAAATCGCGCGGTTTTATCAGACCCAGTTCGAGGAGTTCCTCGCTCATGTGGGCTTGGGCCTCCTGCTGCCAGGTGCGGTGGAGTTTCCCCACGGTGGCTCTTTGGATGGAGGCGCGCATCACGCGCAACACGGCGTTATAGACCGCTTTCTGGCGGCGGCTGAACTTGCCGTTCACCGGGATGGTGCGGGTGAGGTCCGCCGCGTAGTTCGCATGCTTTGCCCCTACATCCAGAAGCAGCAGGTCGCCGTCTTTGCAGCGCTGGTTGTTTTCGACGTAGTGAAGAATGCAGGCGTTTTTTCCGGAGGCCACGATGGGGGTGTACGCGAAGCTGGCGCCCTTCCGTATAAATTCATGGGCGAACTCCGCCTCCACCTCCTGTTCGAGGACGCCGGGGGCCACAAAGCGGCAGACCCGTTCAAATCCCGCCCGGGTGATTTCGATGGATTTTCGCAGAAGCTCGATCTCCGTTTCGGATTTGCGCACCCGCAGTTTGTGCAACAGAGGGGCGAGGCGTTCGTAGCGGTGAAGGGGGTAGCGGCGCATGCACTCGAGCGCAAAGCGGTGGTCGCGCGTTTCCACTTCGACGTGAGCCCGTTTGTGCTCGTTGGAATTAAGGAACACCGAGTCGGCATCGCACAGCAACTGGCGCAATAGTCCCGGCAGATCCGACACCCAGCGCACAGAGGTGATTCCCGAGATCCGCGCGGCTTCCTCCTTGGAATGCTTGTGTCCCTCCCAGACGGCGCTGAGAGCTGTCGGTTCGCGCAAAAACAGAATTTCGCGCTGGCGCGGATCAAACGCATCCGGGGCGAGCAGCAGGACGGTCTCCTCCTGCTCGATGCCGGTAAGGTAAAACAGATCGGAGTTGGGCTGCATGGTGAGCAGCGCATCGGCGTTGGCGGGGAGCAGGTCGTTGGCGTTGACGACGGCCACAGCGTTTGCGGGCAGCAGTTTCCGGAGGTTGTCGCGGTTTTCCCGGAATAGTGCGGAGGGAATTGGATCGTGGCGCATGGGGTGAGGTCAGGCAGCAAATCACGGAAGAGGCCCATCGACAAAGCTTTCTCCCACCAGATCCGCCAGGAGGCGGCCGCGGCGCGAGAGGCGGGTACGGGACCCGAGGGTTTCGAGCATTCCGATTCGGTGCAGGTGCTCGACCTCGGAATTCCAAGGGGTCAGGGCATCGGTTTCGACCCCGCCCTGCATGCGCAGCCCAAAGAGGATCCGCTCCCGGAACCGGGTTGAATCCGGGAGGGCCTCGATGGAATCGGCCGCGCTTACTCCGGCCTCGATCCGGCGGATGTATTCCTTTGTGTCGCGCACGTTTTGGATGCGCTGGTTTTGGCAGGTCGAAAACGCGCTGGGGCCGAACCCTAAAAAATCCGCACCCTTCCAGTATGCGAGGTTGTGGTGCGAAGAGTGGCCGGGTTTGGCGTAGTTGGAGATTTCGTAGTGTTCAAACCCCGCGGCCTCCAACCGGTCCATGGTGGTTTCAAAAAGGCGCGCGTCTTTTTCTTCGTCCTGCGAAAAGCGGCCGCTGGTGAGTTTTTGGAAAAACTCGGTGTCCTCCTCGTAGGTCAGGCAGTAGCAAGAGATGTGGTCCGGTTGGAGGGAGACGGTTTGTTGCAGGTCGTTGTTCCAATCGTCAATAGACTGGCCGGGAACCGAAAACATCAGGTCGAGGTTGAGTGAGGGGAAGTCTTCGGCTCGCAGGATCTCGACCGTCTGCAGGGCTTGTTCGGCGGAGTGGGTGCGGCCGAGGGTTTTGAGGGTGGAATCCGTCCACGACTGCACGCCAAGGCTGATTCGGGTGACGCCCATTTCCCGGAGAACCCGCGCCTTGTCGGGACGAACCGTCGAAGGGTTGGCTTCTAGAGTCCATTCCTGAAGTCCCGAGAGATCCAGGCTATCGCGCAGGCCTTGGAGGAGAAAAGCGAGCTGTTCGGTTCTCAGGGCCGTGGGGGTTCCACCCCCGAAGTAAAGGGTTTTTGGCCGAATGTCGTGCCGGCGGGCAGCCCCTTCTACTTCCCGAAGTAGCGCATCTAGAAAAGCCTGAGTGCGGTTTGCGCTGCCCTCCTCGACATAAAAGCAGCAGTACGGGCACAGTTTTGGGCAGAACGGGATGTGAAAATAAAGGTGCTCAATCCGGGGATGGGTGGCGGGGGCGGGCACGGTAATGATTTTAGGGACGGTTCAGAGTCGCCGGGTCTCGGGTTTGGATTCTCCCTCTCCGGGCTCGTTGCGTTTTTTGTGGGGCATCAAAAAGAGCCGTAAATACCCGGGATGACGGGAGTTCAAGTTGAGCCGCGGGCTAGCCTGCGATTTTCTGGACCGAACGCAGCTGCACATCGCCCACCGCGAGGCCGAGCGCCTCCTCGGCAATGCGCAGGAACGCGCTGGATGGATCGGTGAGCGCCACTTTAAGCCCGCCCTGCTGGGAGCGTGGGGCCGCGATGGAAAGCTCCTTGAGCAGGGAGCGCACACCGGCCGCGCAATTGCGCGCCGAATCCACCAATTGGATGCCGGTTCCGGCGAAATCTGCGATTGCGCGGGAAAGCAGGGGGTAATGAGTGCAGCCCAGCACCAGCGTGTCGATACCCGAACGGATCAACGGTCCCAGATAGCGGTGAATGACCTGTTCGGTTACGGGATCCTGAAGCCACCCCTCTTCAATGAGCGGCACAAGCAGCGGACAGGCCTGCGTGGTGACGGCAACTTCGGGATCCAGCGCGCGGATGGCTCTTTCATAGGCGCGGCTTTGGACCGTGGCGCGGGTTCCGATCACGCCCACATTTTTGGAACGGGTGGCGGCGACGGCGGCGGCGGCCCCCGGTTGGATTACGCCAATTACGGGCACGCGCAGCAGTTCCTGAAGACGCGGAACGGCCAGGGCCGAGGCCGTGTTGCATGCGACAACGATGATTTTCGCGCCCTCTGCCAGCAGCATGGCGGCGATTTCAATGCTGTAGCGCTCGATGGTGGAGGCGCTTTTGCCCCCGTAGGGAACCCGGGCGGTGTCTCCCACGTAGAAGATCTGTTCGGAAGGCAGCATTTCGCGCAGCGCCGCCGCTACGGTCAGGCCACCGATGCCCGAGTCGAAAACACCGATGGGACGCTGGGGCCTCGCGGCGCGCTTGGGCGGCGCGGCGGGAGCAGCGGTGCGGTGGCGGGTTGTGGTGGCGGAGCGGCGTTCTGTCACGGTGCCGCACCGTAGACCCGGTCGCCCGGGGATGCGAGGAGAGAACCCCTGGCATGCGAGGGAAGTCGCATTTTGAGATTCTGCCCTTTGGAAAAGTGAGGGCTCGGCCTAGGCTCGCGGTGTGTCGGAGTTGCATTTCACTTTTCTGGGAACGGGAACCTCGCAGGGGGTTCCACGCATCGGGTGCACGTGCCCCACGTGCACGTCCGCCGATCCCCGGGACCACCGCACCCGGTGCTCCCTGTATGTGCAGTCGCCTGAGTTGGCCTGGGTGATCGATACCGGGCCGGACTTCCGCCAGCAGTGCCTGCGCGAACGGATCCTTGGGCTGGATGCCGCTCTTTTTACGCATGCGCACACCGACCACATCATGGGTTTCGACGACTTGCGGCCCTTTTCGTACGGGCGGTTTCGCTTTCCCGTGTATGGATCCCGCAAAACGCTGGACCAACTGGCTGCCGCCTTTGCCTTTGCATTTAACGAGGCGGAGCGGTTTCCGGGCTACCTGCATCCGGATCCGCGCGTGGTCGAGGGGTCTTTTTTGCTTGGGGAAACAGAGGTCGTTCCCCTGCCGCTGCCTCACGGTTCGGCGGAATGCATCGGGTATTTATTCCGCCGGGAGGGGCGGCCGCTGATCGCGTATTTGACCGATTGCAAGGCGGTTCCGGGTCCCGTGCGGGAGCAGGTGTACGGAGTCGAACATTTGATTGTGGACGCCCTGCGGCGCCGGGAGCATCCGACACACATGAGCATTTCGGAGGCCTGCGAGGTGGTGGATGCGGTCAATCCCCGGCGCGCCTGGCTCACCCACCTCTGCCACGACCACCGCCACGAGGAGGTGGATGGCTCGCTGCCCGGCCACATCCGCGTGGCCTACGACGGGCTGCGTTTGACGGCGGGGAATCCGCGCCCCCGCTAAATGGTCCGTTGCGCGCACCAAGCGGTCTACCGGGGCCGCACTTAGTGGCTCGTGCTGGGGCGCGGTGTTGGAGGATGCGTGTCCTCCGTTTCCTTACGGGCCTGCAGTCAGGTGGATTGGGTTCCCCGTTCGTTCGCCTGAAGGGCGAGGGTTTGCAGGGCGCGCAGATCTAGTTTCCCCGTAGCAAGATGCGGGATTTCAGCAACACGTACTGTTTTTTTCGGAATCCAGAGGTTTGGCAGGCCCGCCTCGGAGAGGCGCTGCCGTAGCATGCTCATGTCCACCTCGCGCGTGGTGAGCACCACGAGCGCCTCGCCCTTGGATTCGTCCGGGATGCCCGTGACTGCCACAGCCTTCTCATCCGCGCTCAGCTCCAGCGCGGCGTAAATGCGCACCTCGATGGTTTCATGGGGAACCATCTCGCCGCCGATTTTGGAAAAGCGCGACATGCGGCCCTCGATGTAGAGGAAGCCGTCCTCGTCGAAACGCGCCAGATCGCCCGTGCGAAACCATCCGTTGCGCAGCACCTCCCGGGTGCGCTCCGGTGCGTTGAGATATCCTTCGAAGATGTTGGGCCCCCGCAGCCAGAGCATGCCCGTGCTCTCGAGTGGAAGCGGCGCTTCGGTGTCGGGGTCGCGGATTTCCGCGGCGATGCCCGGGGCGAGTTTGCCGGCGGCTCCCTTGCGGTTGGAGGGTTGCACGTAAACGCCGCTGTCAAAGGTGTCGGGTTGGGGAAGGTTGACGCTGACCACGGGGGCGGTTTCGGTCAGGCCGTAGCCCTGCATGACCTCCTTGCCGAAGCGTTGGTAAAAGGCGTCTGCAAGGTCCATGGGCAGCTTTTCAGCCCCGGTTATGATGAGTTGCAGGCTGCGGAGTTGCTGCGCCGTGACTTTGCGCAGGTAGCCGCGCAGGAAAGTTGGCGTCGAACACAGGAGGTGAATCTGGTGTTTTTCAATGAGTTCGGCGTTTTTGGGAATGTCCAGAGGGCTTGGGTACGTGACGGCCTCGATCCCGTGCAAAATCGGGTACCACAGCGTTACCGTGCTTCCAAACGAGTGAAAGATGGGCAGGCAGCCCAGCACCTTGGTTCCCTTGGAAAACCCGAGCATTTGGGAGAACTGGGATACGTTTCCAAGAATATTGCGGTGGGAGAGCACAACGCCCTTCGGTTCGCCGGAGCTGCCGCTGGTGAAGAGAACAATGGCCTCTGCGCGGTCGCCACGCCGGGGGATGCCCGCCAGTCTTCCCAGTAAGCCCGCGGGCAGAACCCCTGCGATAACCTTCCAAAACGCAATGCGCGGTTTGATCGCAGGGAGGATTTCATCCAGGTGCAGAAGTTGCGCCGGCCATGGAAAATCGGGCAGTTTTTCGGCGAAGGCTTTTGCGGTGATGGCGCAGGTGAGTTCAGCGATGCGGAGGGCGGCTTGCAGGGAGGCGGCCCCGGCCGTGAAGTTGAGGTTTACGGGGACTTTTCCCGCGAGCACGACCGCGAGGTTGGCGATCGCCGCGCCCTTGCCCGGCGGCAGCGCAATCGCCACGCGGGGCCCCCGGTGTTGGGCCCGCAAACGGCCCGCTAAAGCAAGCGCACAGGCCAGCAGCGCGCGGCGCGTGAGGGTGGAGTTGTCGTTTCCATCGCGAAAGGCGACCTGCGCTCCCTCCGGACTCAATCCGCGCAGAGCCTCCCATCCGAGGTGGCTTTCGAGCTCCGGGCGCTGCTGGTAGGCAGTTTCCCCGAGTTTAAGGAGCGACTCGCGCACCGCTGAAACACTCACCGCCTCGCCGCGCAGGGCTTCGCCAAATGTGACTGTCACCGGGTAGGGAAGCGCGCGCGGCCACTTAAAAAAAAAGCGGCCCTCGGAAAAGG